>NZ_JBNNJZ010000205.1:0-13382 GCF_050270335.1 Streptomyces sp. NPDC059900 | reverse complement strand
CATGTGCTTTGCGGTCCTTCCTGGGTGTGAACGGACGCGATCGGCCAGGGAGTTGTGCCGGAGATCAGTGCGTGCGCGGCGGTCCAGGCGGCAGCCGGGTCGGGCCGGTCCGCCGTCCAGGCGGTGGCGCGTATCGCGCCCCGGTCCTTGTACGCGCGGACGATCCGCAGGTGGTCGGGGCGCCCGACGAACGCGTACAGCGCACGCTCGTCGGTCCAGAGCGACACGGACCCCGAGCGCTTGTGCCACGGGTCGGTCCAGAGCCACATGCCGACGGCGCCGGGCGTCCCCGGCCAGCTTCTGCGCAGCCGCAGGCCCGCCAGGGCGATTGGGACGGTGTGGGAGTGACGGTCGGCGGTGAACTCCGTGACGCTCACCAGGGCCGGGCCTTCGGTGCCCGCTGCGGGGCCCGCCTGCCATGGCGAACGCATGATCGAGCGTGTGATCGGTGGAGGCATACGGTCAGCGTAAATCTAAACGAACGGTCGTGCTACTTGTTTGTCGGAGTCGGTTCCGCAGCAGATCGGTCCGGACGGTCGGGGACTTGAGGCGCCCTGGGCGGTCAGGGGAGTCGCGGCACCGAGGACGGGTCCGCCGCCGCCTCGCGCAGACGTGCCGTGATGGCGGCGCCCGCCCTGCGGTAGGCGTCCGGCTTGTCGTGCAGCACCGAGTGCGCGTTCGCCGCCTCCATGAAAGCGACGAGCTCGAAGGCCAGCTGGGACACGTCGGTGTCCGGGCGCAGTTCGCCGGTGTCGCGGGCCTCGGCGATACAGTCCTCCACCTGGCCGTTCCAGTCACGGTCGGCGAGCACGAGCGCGTCGTGCACCGCGCCCTCGCGGGCGCCGAACTCCGCGATCACCCCGTGGAAGAAGCAGCCGCCGGGAAAGACCCGCTGCTCCGAGTAGTCCAGCCAGTGCGCGCACAGCTGCCGGACCCGGCCGAGGCCGGGCGGGGACTGCCGGGCCGGTTCCACCACGTTGTCCAGGAAGATGCGGCCCGCCGCGCGGATGGTCGCGAGCTGGAGCTCCTCCTTGGAGCCGAAGAGCGCGAAGACCCCGCTCTTGCTGAGCTTCAACTCCGTGGCGAGACGGCCGACGGACAGGGCGTCCAGGCCCTCGACCGAGGCGATGTCGACCGTGCGGCGCAGGACCAGGCGCCGGGTCTGGTTGCCGCGCTCGACGCGTCCGTCGGGTTTGGTGTCCCCTCGGTCGCTCCTGTCGACGGTCTCGCTCGCCATGCCGGTCTCCTCAGCGCCGTTCCGTCGTGCGTTTCCCGGAGTACATCCTCTCTCGTCGCGCCACCCCCGTGGGCGCGCACGTCAGAAGGCCGGGCCCGGCGGCGCGAGGAGCGTGCGGCGGACGGTGTCGCGAAGCCAGCGGTGGCCTCCGTCGGCCGCCTGCCGGGGGTGCCATGCCATGCCGACGGACAGCGGCGGCAGGGGTAGCGGGATGTCGAGGATGTGCAGGCCGAGCGAGGTGGCCGGGGCGCTGAGGGGGGAGGGAGCGGCGCCGGGGAGCGCGGTGGGGACCAGGCAGACGACGTCGCTGCCCGCGGCGAGGGTCATCGCGGCCAGGTGGCTGGGCAGGACGACCGCGACCCGCCGCCGGAGGTCCAGCTCGGCGAGGGCGGTGTCCATGGGCCCCTTGAACCGGCCGCGGCGGCTGACCACGACGTGCTCGGCGGCGGCGAGCCGTTCCGGGGTCAGCGTCCCTTCGGTGAGGGGGTGTCCGGGGCGGACGGCCGCCGCCATCACCAGGGTGGCGAGCTCTTCGACCCGGGTCTCGGGATCGACGTGGTCGATGGACCCGACCTCCAGATCGATCCGGCCGTCGCGGAGAGCGGGTCCGGCCTCCAGATCCTCCGCCCTGAACCGCAACGAGACCCCTGGCGCCTCCTGTTGGGCCAGCCGCAGCAGCCCGGGCGCGAGAGCCGCGCCGATCAGGTCGGCCGCCTGGAGGGTGAAGGTGCCTCGCAGCGAGGCGGGGTCGGCCCCGGCGCCGGGAGCGAGCAGCGCGCCGAGTCGGCTCACCACCGTGGCGGCCTCGTCGCGCAGGGCCCGCGCGCGGGGGGTGGGGACCATCGTCTGGCCGGCCCGGACCAGGAGCGGGTCCTGGATGATGCGCCTCAGGCGGGCGAGCGTGCGGCTCATGGCGGCGGGGGATGTGTGCAGGCGCGCGGCGGCGCGGGTGACGCTCTCCTCGGCGAGGAGCGCGTCGAGGGCGACGGCCAGATTGGCGTCGATGACGGGTTCCGGGCTCTCCGGGCTGCCGAGACCGCCGAAACTTCTGGGTGCGCTAGGGCTGCTGGAACTGCTGGAAGTGCTGCTCATCGGCGTAATTCCATTTCAGGCAATGATCCCTTGCTGAAGTTCCCATTGTGGCAACACCTTGGTCCTCCACAGGATGAGGGACGTACCGATCCGGCACGACCCCACGAGGTTTCCATGATCGTCATTACTGCCCCCACCGGGAACATCGGCCGCCACCTGCTGCCCCTGCTCCTGGAGTCCGCCCCCGCCAGGGGCGAGGAACTGCGCGTGATCGTGCGCGATCCCGCCCGCCTCACCGACGCGGTGCG
Organism: Streptomyces sp. NPDC059900; assembly: GCF_050270335.1. Classification (NCBI taxonomy): domain Bacteria; kingdom Bacillati; phylum Actinomycetota; class Actinomycetes; order Kitasatosporales; family Streptomycetaceae; genus Streptomyces; species Streptomyces sp. NPDC059900. The sequence goes on along the minus strand of NZ_JBNNJZ010000205.1, from coordinate 10,805 downwards.
CGAACGCGTCGAGGTGATCACCGGCTCGCACGGCGACGCCGACATCGTCGACCGCGCCTTCGACGGGGCGGACGCCGTGTTCTGGCTCGTCCCGCCGGACGCGTCCCTGACCCCGGAGGACGCGTACCGCGGATTCACCCGCCCCGCAGCGAAGGCCCTCGTCGCGCACGGCGTCGGCCACGTCGTCGGCGTCTCCGCGCTGGGCCGCGGCACCCCGGTCGCCGGCCGCGCGGGACTCGTCACTGCCTCCCACGCGATGGACGACCTCATCGCGGACACCGGTGTCGCCTACCGGGCCCTGGCCAACCCGTCCTTCTTCGAGAACCTCCTGGAGGAGGCCGGTTCGCTGCGGGACAAGGGCGTCTTCACCGACGCCGCCGACGCGGGCCGCAGGGCCCCGATGGTCGCCGTCGCCGATATCGCGGCCGTGGCGGCGGACCTGCTGCTCGACCGCACCTGGACCGGCCGCGCCGACGTCCCGGTCCTCGGCCCGCAGGACCTTTCCCCCGACGACCTGGCCCGCATCATGACCGAGCAGTTCGGCCGCCCGGTCCGCTACGAACGCCAGCCGCTCGACGAGCTGTACGCCGCCCTCGTCGGGTTCCGTCTGAACGAGGCGTTCGCGCAAGGCGTCGTCGACATGAAGCGGGCCAAGGACGAGGGCCTGGACGCGGGCGTCGCCCGCACCCCGGACACCGCGACCCCCACCACCTTCGAGCAGTGGTGCGCGCGGACGCTCAAGCCGGCCGTCCTCTCCTGACCGCAACCGCAACCGCAACCACAACCGCGCACCACACCGTCACCCACCCATGCCCGGGAGGCCCTGGCCATGCCAGCTGAGAACACCACGTCCACACCGCCGGTCACCGCGTTCATCCTCGTCAAGACGACACCCGAGTGGCTCGCCATGACCCCCCGGGAACGGGTGGACGCCTTCACCACCCAAGTGATCCCCGCGATCAAGGCCAAGACGACCGGCGTCCGGTCACGCTTCTACGACACGGAGTTCTACTCCGCCCGCGTCACCGACGTATGGGTCTGGGAGGCCGACGACCACGAGGCGTACCAGCTCCTCATCGACGCACTGCGCGAAACCCCGTTCTGGGACCGCTACTTCGAGATCGTCGACCTGCTCGTGGGCACCGAGAACGGCTACGCCCGCACCTACGGCCTCGACCCCGTGGCCAGCGTCACCACCTGAGCACGGGGTGAGGGGGTCTCAGCGCCGCAGGGCGGGGTGGTCGGCGACCACGGTGCAGGAACCGGGCGCGATCTCCGTGAAGCCCGCGTCGCGCACCACGGGCAGGCCGCTCGCCACGAGTTCGCGCCAGAGCGCGGCGTCCGGGGTGCGCACGGAGAGCGGGAACCCGGCGTCACGCCAGGCCGCGCGCTCCTCGTCCGACAGCTCCCACCACGCCAGTTGGGCGCCGTGGCCCGCCTGCGCCATCGCCTTGCCCGCGGACATGTCCACGTCGGGGCTCATCCACAGGACCGGCGCGGTCGCGTCCGCGGGCGGCACCGGCTCCGGGTCGTCCAGATCCGTGCCGGACACCTGGAGCTTCGCCAGTTCCTTGGGCCAGCCGTCCAGCGGGATGGGCGGGAAGACGCGGACCTCGGCGGACTTGCCCGTGACCGTGATGCCGGGGAGCGCCTCCGCCCGGCGCCACTCGGCGCCGCGGGCCCGGCGCACCACCTTGCGGATCCTGGCGTCCTGCCAGTCCCGCATGGCCTGCGCCCACTCGCCGTCGCCGAGGGACCGTTCGTCGCCGAGCATGACGAGCACCGCGCGGGCCGCGGTCTCCAGGGCGTCCGTACGGTGCGGGGGCTCGGCGCGCTCGATGCGGGCCACCAGCGGCAGTACGTACTGCGGTGCCTCGTCGCGGGGCGTCGGCTCCACACGGAAGGGGCTGTCCCCGGGGTCCTGGCTGTCCTGCGGCCCGGGGTTCCCGGCGGAGTTCTGATCGCTGCTCACGGGCCCAGTCTGCCAGCCCTGCCGAGCCGGACTCCGACCTGGCCGGGGGCTTCGCCCCGCGGGCCGCCCGCCGTCGAGCGGCTGCGGCGGTTCAGCCCGAGCAGGCCGCGCGCTGTGCCTCGTGCCATTCGCATACGGGGCACAGCGTCACGCCTTTGTGGGTCTCCGGGTACTCGGTGGGCTTGCGGCACAGCACGCACTCGGCGAACGGGCCCTCGGCGGAGTCAGTGGCGCCGGGGGTGCCGGGGGAGTCGGGAGCAGCGGGGGTGGCGGTCATGCGGGTCAGGCTATCCGCGTGCTCCGGCCGCCCGGATCTGCTCCGACACCCGCACGAACCGGAAGCCGCGCTCCCGCAGCTTCGGGATGATCGTCCGCAGGGCGCGCTCCGTCGTGGGGGCCGCGCTGCGCGTGCAGTGCATGACGACGACCGAGCCGGGCCGTACCCCGTCGAGCACCTGCCGGGCCACCGCGTCGGCATCCGTCGCGAAGGCGTCGCCGCTCACCACGTCCCACTGCACGGCCGTGACACCGCCGGGCGCCAGCGCGCGCAGCGACCGCTTGTCGTAGCAGCCGCCGGGGAAGCGGAAGTACGGCACCTGGTGCTCGACGCCCGCCTTGCGGAACGCGGCGAAGGCGCGCTCCATGTCGGCCCGCATGCGGGATGCGGGGACGGTCGGCAGGCCGTAGCAGCGCTTGGTGAAGGCGTAGTGGCTGTACGAGTGGTTGGCGACCTCGAAGAGCGGGTCCCGGCCGATGTCCTTGGCCTGCGCCGGGTACTCCTCGGCCCACCGCCCCGTCATGAAGAACGTCGCCGGCACCTTCTCCCGGCGCAGCGTCCTCACCAGCGCCGGGTTGTCGAACCGCTCGCCCGCAGCGGCGCGGGGCCCCTGGTCGGCGGTCATGTCGGCGTCGAAGGTGAGGGCCACGGTGGGGGCGGCGGTCGCCGGGGTCCGCGGGGCGTTCTTGAAGACGGGGGTGAGGCCCGCGGGGCCGGGCGCGAGCGTCGCGGGCCGGGGTGGGGCGCTCGCCGTGGCGCGCGCGGTGCTGTCGCGGCCGGCCGCTCCCGGAGCCGGGTCCGAACCGCAGGCGGCGAGTGCGGTGAGGGTGACGGCGGTCAGCGCGCAGGCGGTGGTCAGTCGCCATGAGTTCGGTCTCCGCGCGGTCAGCTTTCGTGCTGGAGTGATCATGTTGCGAACATATCGGCATAAATAGGGTGAGACGGGAAAAGATGGGCCGGGCTGCCCGGGGCGGCCCCGGACGGCCGAATCGTCGGCGGTTCCGTAACCAGTCGACGGAGATCCCTGGTGTGGCGGATGAGTGCCCTCGGGGTGCGTCGGTGGTGAATTGCCGCTGCACTCAGGCAAGTTGTGGCGACCTGCGGCGTGGCCCCGGCTATTCTGCTGGCAGTTTGAGGTCGTGCGGGCGTTGGGCGGAGGGGGACCGTGACGCAGGGGGCGGAGCACGGGCAGCTGATCGGTGGCCGATACCGGCTCGTCCGGACCCTGGGGGCGGGCGGCATGGGGCGGGTCTGGCAGGCCCACGACGAGCAGCTCCGGACCGACGTGGCGGTCAAGGAGCTGTTCCTGCCGTCGGTGATGTCACCGGCGGACAGGGCGGACTGTCTGGAGCGGGCCATACGCGAGGCCCGCAACGCGGCTCGGCTGCGCGACCACCCCAACATCGTCACCGTCCACGACATCGTCATCGTGGACGACGTTCCGTGGATCGTGATGGAGCTGGTCGCCGGAGCCACCCTCCAGGAATGGCTCCGCAAGGGGCGGCTGGCGGTGGATGCCGTCGCGTCGGTGGCCGCGGGCGTTCTGAGGGCGCTCGAAGCGGCGCACGGGGCGGGCATCGTGCACCGCGACATCAAACCGGCGAACGTGATGGTGACCGCGGACAGCAGGGTCCTGCTCACCGACTTCGGGATCGCGGCCAACGAGGCCGATGCGGGGCTCACCGGGACCGGGGTGGTCATCGGGTCGGTGTCGTACCTCTCCCCGGAGCGGGCTCGCGGATACCGGGGCGACGCGGCGAGCGATCTGTTCTCTCTGGGGACGACTTTGTACGAGGCGGTCGAAGGGGTGTCGCCCTTCCGCCGGGAGACCGCCGTCGGTTCGCAGTACGCCGTCGTGCACGACCCCGTCCCGCCCCCGCGGTACGCGGGCCGCCTGGCGCCCCTCATCCTGGGGCTGCTGGAGAAGCGGCCGGACCGCCGCCTGTCGGTAGCCGGGGCGCTGGCTCTGCTCGCGGCACCTGCGGCGCCGAAAACGGCACCGGCGCCGGCGCTGAAACCGGAACGGAAGCCCAGACCAGAACCGAAGCCCAAACCGGAACCGAAGCCGAAACGGGGACCTAAGTCTCGTCGCGGAGCGCTGCTCGCAGCCGCGTTGGCCCTGGTTGTCATCGGGGGTTTGTACGGCGGCTTCCTGTGGACGCAGACGCAATACTTCGTCGGCTCCCACAAGGGTCACGTCGCCCTGTACCGGGGGCTCAGCGCGGACTTGGGCTGGGTGAGCATGTCGAAGGTCGAGACCGAGCACCCCGAGATCGAACTCAAATACCTGCCGCCGTACCAGCGCAAGCAGGTCGAGTCGACGATCGCCGAGGGCGATGCCGAGGACGCGAAGGCCAAGATCGCGGAGCTTGCCCTCCAGGCGTCCGCCTGTCAGAAGGACGCCGAGCGCCGGACCGCGCGGAACAGTGGCGCCTCTGCCCCCAGCATCTCGCCGGAGGAGAAGAAGCTCGTCCCCCTCTGCGGCAAGCAGTGACCGCTAAGCCATCCCCGCCCTCACGCCGAGCGACAAGCCGAACTTCGGTACGGCTATACCCGCGACCTGCCGTACGACCAGACCTCGCGCACCCGATGCGATCCGCGCGCCTTTCCAATGGTCCTTCATTCACAACCCCCGAAATCGTGGTCCCTCACAGTCACCCTAATGCTCGCGCACGGGCGTTAAGGTGCGCTCACGTTAGCGAGGGGTAGGTCCGTCGCGCAATGCGAGAGGTCCGGGACGGTCTGTGGCAGGCGTGATGAAGATCCGGAGCCCAGTACATTGGCGCCGATGACTGAGCGACCACCACCCGGCTCGGCCCGTCCCGGCGGGCGGACGGCCCGCACCCGTACGGCCGTCCTGGCGGCAGCCCTGGACGAGCTCGACGCGGCCGGGTTCGACGCGCTCACGCTGGACAAGCTCGCCGCGCGCTCCGGCGTCCACGTGACGACGATCCGCCGCCGCTGGCGCACCGTCGAGGGCGTCCTCGTCGACCTCCTTGCCCAGCACAGCGCGACGATCCCCACCCCCGACTCCGGCGACTTCCGCCAGGACCTGCACGAGCTGGCCCGGGCCATCGCCGACTTCCAGGCGGTGCCCCGCAATTACCACCTCGTCGAGGGCATCGTGGCGGCGGCAGCGCAGGACGCACGCATCGCCGACATCGTGCGCGGCGCCTTCACGGCACGCACCGAGCACGTCACCCAGCTCGTGCACCGCGCGGTCGACCGGGGCGAACTCCCCCCGGACACACAGGCCAAAGAAGTCATCGCGGCCCTGAGCGCCCCCTTCTACTACCGCCTCCTCATCCTCCGCGGCCCCATCGACGACCGCCTGGTCCACACGAGCGCCGAGGCGGCCTATCACGCGGCGCACGCGGGAGTGTTCAACCCGCCGCAGACACAGACGCAGACGCAGCCGTCGTCGCCGACACCGCCTCGATGAACCGCTGCCGCAGCAGTTCGTACTCCGCCTGACGGCGCGGCAGGCGGCCCGGCGGCCGTTCCACCGAGCGCGGTGCGGTGACCCGCTGGCCGAGCCGGAACTGCTCGTACGTCAGGTCCAGTTCGACCCCGCTCGCGAGGCGGTTCCACCAGTGAAAGCCCTGCTGCTCGCCGTCGACCGACCACACCTCGCCGCACAGCAGCTCACCGCCGAATATGTCGTGCACGAGGATCGTGGTGATGTCGCAGTGCCCCCAAGCAGGGTTCCCGGCGGTCCACGGGGCGCGAGCGGCATCGTCCGGCGAGCAGGTGTCGGCGGACCACGCGGCACGCAGCGCCGCGGAGAGCACGGTCAGGGTCAACGGTTTCGCACCGTTCAACGGCGGCAGAGTCATGACGGTCACCATGACACCCGCCACTGACAATCCCGGCGGCGCAAACGGATCGGCCCGCACAAAAACGTCCTGCTCCCGCCGCGGGATCTTTGTTCACCCGACGTATCCCCAGAAGTAATCCCGGCTGATTGGATATGCGGCGCTACGTCAGCCACATCACGTGCACCCTCACGCAACCCCCCCCACTCCCAGGAGATTCAGTGCCGCACCCAGCGCTGCGCAGGACTCACGCCGCCGCGATCACCACGGTGCTCGCCGCGGCCACGCTCGCCGCCGTCGCCCCGTCCGCGACCGCCGCCGACGCGCCTGCCGCGTCCGTCGACACGCCCGCACTCAAGGTGCTCTCGTACAACGCGTTCCTCATGAGCAAGAACCTCTACCCCAACTGGGGCCAGGACCACCGCGCCAAGGCCATAACGGCCGCGGACTTCTTCCAGGGCAAGGATGTCGTCGTCCTCCAGGAGGCCTTCGACAACTCCTCCTCCGAAGCGCTGAAGGCCGCTGCGGCCGACCGCTACCCCCACCAGACCCCCGTCATGGGCCGGAGCAAGGACGGCTGGGACGCCACCGGCGGCGCGTACTCCTCGGTGACCCCGGAGGACGGCGGAGTCACCGTCCTGAGCAAGTGGCCGATCCTGCGCAAGGAGCAGTACGTCTACAAGGAGGCCTGCGGCTCCGACTCGTTCTCCAACAAGGGCTTCGTCTATGCCGAGTTGAACGTCAACGGCAAGAAGGTGCACGTCGTCGGCACCCACACCCAGTCCACCGACCCGGGCTGCGGCTCCGGTGAGGCGGCGGCGACCCGCGCCTCGCAGTTCAAGGAGATGGACGCCTTCCTGGACGCCAAGAACATCCCGGCGGACGAACAGGTCATCAGCGCGGGCGACTTCAACGTCGACTCGCACAGCGACGAGTACGCCTCGATGCTCGCCGACGGCGGTTTCGCCCCCGCCGACGGCCGCGCAGGCCACCCGTACTCCTTCGACACCCGGGACAACTCCATCGCCGCCGAGCGCTACCCGGACGACCCCCGCGAGGACCTCGACTACGTCCTGCACCGCAAGGGCCACGCCCGCCCCGCCGCCTGGCGCAACGAGGTCGTCAAGGAGCAGAGCGCGCCCTGGACCGTCTCCAGCTGGGGCAAGAAGTACACGTACACCAACCTGTCCGACCACTACCCGCTGATCGGCTCCTAGCGGCTGCCGGGGCCGGGGCCGGGTCCGGGTACCGGTCCGGGTCCGGGTGCGCGGCAGGCCGCCGCGCACCCGCGCCCGGGTCGGATCAGGTCCGGTGCCAGGGCCCCGTCACGGCGAACGTCGTGCCGGGCGTGTAGCAGTTGACGTACATCGTGTCGTGGTCCGGCGAGAAGCAGACGCCCGCGAACTCACCCCATTCGGGCTCCTCGGGGGTGCCGATGTTCTGCTGCCCGCGGGCCATCGCGTAGACCTCGCCGCGCCGTGTCAGGCCGTACACGTGCTGGGCGCCGCCGCCGTCCTCGGCCACCATCAGACCGCCGCTGGGTGCGAGGCAGATGTTGTCGGGGGATTCGCCGGGCAGCTGGATGTCGGTGCTCGGGCCGAACACGATCACCAGGGTGAGACGGCGCTCGGAGGGGTCGTAGCGCCAGATCTGCCCGAAGTGGTCGCCCGCCGAACCCTCCGCGCTGTGGGCGAAGGACGAGACGAAGTAGACGGACTTCCCGCCCCAGTAGCAGCCTTCGAGCTTCTGCGCGTGGGTGATGCCCTTGGGGCCGAAGTCCTGGTCCCTGATCGGGGTCTGGGCGGCCAGCGGGTCCGGCACGTCGACCCATTCGATGCCCTTGAAGCTGGCACCCGTCTCCTGGATCGCGGACAGGTCGGGCACGCCCGGCACCCGCATGGCCTGGAGCTTGCCGCCCGCGCGGAGCGAGCCGCGGCCTCCCTCGGGCTTCTTGGGCAGGAAGCGGTAGAAGAGACCGAAGGGCTTGAGGAAGGCGTCCTCGGTCTCGTAGACGACCCCACGCCGGGGATCGACGGCGATCGCCTCGTGCTGGAAGCGGCCCATCGCGGTGAGCGGCACGGCGCCGGTGCGCTGCGGGTCGACGGGGTCGACCTCGAAGATGAAGCCGTGGTCCTTGGTGTAGCCGTTCGTACCGGCCTTGTCCTCGGTCTCCTCGCAGGTCAGCCAGGTGCCCCAAGGGGTGGGACCGCCGGCGCAGTTGACCGCGGTCCCGGCGATCGCGACGCGCTCGCCCAGGACGTTGTTGTGCCGGTCGAGTTCGAGCGCCGTACAGCCGCCCTTGCCCATCGGGTCGTAGGTGATGCCCTTGACCGTGGGCACGCCGATTCTGCCGTTGTGGCGGTTCTCGTGGTTGCGGACGAGGTTCGTGCCGCCCTTCTTGCCGCGGAACGTGGCCATGCCGTCGAAGTTGCTCGGCACCTTGCCCTCGCCGGAGGGCAGATCGGTGCCCTCCCGCGAGAGGACCTGGTAGCGGAAACCTTTCGGCAGGTCGAGCAGGCCCTTGGGGTCGGGCACCAGCGGCCCGTACCCCGCCTTGCCCTGTGCGGCGGCGCTGCCCGCGAAGAGTTCCGAGAGCGCGCCGGTGAAGGCGATTCCCGCACCCACCGCACCGGTACGGGCTAGCACCTGACGTCGTGTCGTGGACATAAAAGGTCGACCTCCTGCTGGCGGACAGGAACATGACCGGATGTGTGTACCACGCGCCTAGGCGTGCGGGAACCACGCGCGTAGCGGTGAGTCGTTATGCCTTCGCCCGGCGGTGCGCCGTTACGCCCTTACGCCTTTACGAGGCCCTTCGCGTCCCGCGCGAGCGCGGTGAGCCGCGATATCGCCCGGAAGTACTTCTTCCGGTAGCCGCCGTTCAGCATCTCCTCGCTGAACAGCCGGTCGAAGGGGACACCCGAGGCGAGCACGGGAACCTCGCGGTCGTACAGCCGGTCGGCGAGCACGACCAGGCGCAGCGCGGTCGACTGGTCGGGCACGGGCGTCACCTCGGTGAGGCAGACGGCCCTGAGGTCGTCGGTGAGCGCTCCGTACCGGCTGGGGTGGACGCGTGCGAGGTGGTCGAGCAGGTGCGGGAAGTCGTCGAGGCTCGCGCCCTCGGTCGCGTACGCCGCCCTGGTGACCTGCTCGTCCGAGTACGGAGCCGGCGCCTCCGGAAGCCCCCGGTGGCGGTAGTCCTCGCCGTCGATGCGCAGCGACCTGAAGTGGGTCGCCAGGCCCTGGATCTCGCGCAGGAAGTCGGCGGACGCGAACCGGCCCTCGCCGAGCTTGCCCGGCAGCGTGTTCGACGTCGCGGCGAGCGCCACGCCCTCGTCGACAAGCCGCGAGAGCAGCGAGGAGACGAGCACCGTGTCGCCCGGGTCGTCGAGTTCGAATTCGTCGATGCAGAGCAGCCTGTGCCCGCTGAGGGTGCGCACCGTCTGCTGGAAGCCGAGCGCCCCGACCAGGTTCGTCAGCTCGACGAAGGTGCCGAACGCCTTCTGCTCCGGCTCGGCGGGCGTGGCGTGCCAGAGGGAGGCGAGGAGGTGGGTCTTGCCCACGCCGTAGCCGCCGTCGAGGTAGACGCCGCGGGGGCCGGTGGGGGCGGCCGCCTTCTTCTGGAACCACCGGCGCTTGCCCGCGCCGGACGCGTGCGCACCGCCGAGCCCGGCCGCGAAGTCGCTCAGGACCCGCACGGCCTCGGTCTGGCTGGGCTGACCGGGGTCCGGAATGTACGTATCGAAGCGGACGGAGTCGAAGCGCGGCGGCGGCACCATCTCGGCGACCAGACGGTCGGCGGGGACATGGGGCTCGCGGGCGCACAGCGACAGCGGAGCCGCTTCGGCTATGGGGCTCTGCCCGGGGGCGGCGGTGGAGGACGACACGGTTCCTAACTCTAAGCGCCGTGCAAGACTGCTGGACATGCGACGCCTGTTCCCTGTGACCGACCAGACAGACGAAACAGCAGTACGAGAGTGGGAGCTGGGGGAGCTGGCAGACGCGTACGCCTACCCCCCGGGCGACACCCCCTGGCTGCGCGCCAACATGGTGTCGACGCTCGACGGCGCGGCCCAGCACGACGGCCGCTCCCAGCCCATCTCGAACGCCGCGGACATGCGGATCTTCGGCACCCTGCGGGCGCTGGCCGACGCCGTGGTCGTCGGTGCCGAGACGGTCCGCCAGGAGGGTTACCGCCCGGCGCGGGAGCGTGCCGACTTCGCCGGGCGCAGGGCGGCGGCGGGGCAGACGGCGGTGCCCGCGATCGCCGTCGTCAGTGCGAGCCTCAACCTGGATTTCACCCTTCCGCTTTTCACCGAGCCGCTGGTGCCCACGCTCGTGGTGACCGGAGCCGAGGCCCCCTCCGAGCGGATCGCCGCGGCCGAGAAGGCGGGCGCCGTGGTGGTGATCGCGGGGGACGGGGCCGTGGTCGAACCGGAGCGGATCGCCCCCGCCCTGGCCGAGCGCGGCCTGACCCGGCTGCTCACGGAGGGCGGACCCCGGCTGCTCGGCCAGTTCGTGGCGGCCGGCGCCCTGGACGAGCTCTGTCTGACGGTGTCCCCGAGGCTCACTTCGGGGGATGCCCAGCGGATCGCCTGGGGGTCTTCGGTGGCGGTGCCGGAACGATTCGCCCTGGCTTCCGTACTGGAGGAGGCCGGGTTCCTCTTCACCCGATACCGTCAAACCTGACAATCAGCGGAATCATCCGTTCCGTTTTGCTTCCGCTGGGCACACTAAAAGT
>NZ_JBNNJZ010000204.1:0-13431 GCF_050270335.1 Streptomyces sp. NPDC059900 | reverse complement strand
TACGGTTGCATCACAACGGCGCGGGGTGGAGCAGCTCGGTAGCTCGCTGGGCTCATAACCCAGAGGTCGCAGGTTCAAATCCTGTCCCCGCTACTCACGACGAAGGCCCGGATCCTTATCGGATCCGGGCCTTCGTCATGTGTGCGTGGGGTCGTTGCGGCCGTGTGCGCTGGTCTGTGCGAACCGTGCTCCGCACGGGGGGAGTTGGGAAATCTGTGTTTGACTTATCTCTCTGTGGGCATGTCGACAAAACGCTGAAGTGACCTCACTGGCTGCGGTATACCAGGTGTACCCAGGTTGCAGGTGGTGCGACGATGGACGTTATGGGGGACAAGGCAACTCTGTTGGAGACAGGGCGGTTTGTGCAGCCGGCCGACCGGGAGGATCCCGGGGCGGCCGCCGAAGAATTGCGCCATCGGCTGGCCGCCGAGGCCGGAGACGTCGACGCGATGAGCGTCCTCGGAAGCCTTCTGCTGCGCCGCGGTGATCTCGACGGGGCCGAATCTCTGCTGCGCGCGGCGACCGCCGAGGGTGACCGAGCCGCCGCCAACAACCTCGGAGTCCTCCTGCACCAGCGCGGGTACGCCGACGAGGCCGCCGGGTGGTGGCGGGTCGCCGCCGTCGCCGGTTCCGCCGCGGCCGCGCACGCGCTGGGGCGCCACCACCGCGAGCGCGGCGACGAGCCCGCCGCGGAGTACTGGCTGCGGCAGTCCGCCGAGCAGGGCCACGCCCTGGGGGCGTACGCCCTCGCCGACCTTCTCGAGCACCGCGGTGACGTCGGTGCCGAGCGCTGGATGCGGGCGTCGGCCGAGCGCGGTCACCGCGAGGCGGCGTACCGCATCGCCCGCGCCCTGGACCGGCGTGCCACGGCTGAGCGGGGCGAGGCCAAGGCCGGTGCGAGGGGCGGCGCCAAGTCCGGCGCCAAGTCCGGTGCGCAGTCCGGTGCGAAGACCGGCGCAAAAGGGGCGCGTTCCGCCTCCGCCGAGGCCGAGCAGTGGTACCGCCAGGCCGCCGCGCGCGGGCACCGGCGGGCCGCGCTGCACCTCGGCGCGATCCTGGAGCAGCGCGGCGAGCTGAAGGAGGCCGGGCGCTGGTACCTGAACTCCGCGAAGGACGGGGAGGCGCGCGCCGCCTGCGCTCTGGGCTTCCTGCTGCGTGACGCGGGCGACGAGGAGAGCGCCGCCGTCTGGTGGCTGAAAGCGGCCCAGGACGGCGACGGGAACGCCGCGAACGCCCTGGGCGCGCTGCACGCCGAGCGGGGCGAGACCCAGACCGCCGAGCGGTGGTACAGGGCCGCCATGGACGCGGGCGACGTGAACGGCGCGTACAACCTCGGGCTGCTCTGCGCCGAGCAGGGGCGGACCGTACAGGCCGACCAGTGGTACCGGCGTGCCGCGTACGCCGGTCACCGCGAGGCCGCCAACGCGCTTGCCGTGCTGCTGCTCCAGGGCGGCGACGCGGCGGGTGCCGAGCCGTGGTTCTCCAAGGCCGCGGAGGCGGGCAGTGTCGACGCGGCGTTCAACCTCGGGATTCTGTACGCGTCCCGTGACGACGAGGACTCCGCCCTGCCCTGGTACGAGCGTGCGGCGGCCGCCGGGCACACCGAGGCCGCGCTCCAGGTCGGCACCGCGCGGCTGCGGGACGGCGACGAGCAGGAGGCCGAGCGGCATCTGCGGTGCGCGGCAGGGGGCGGCAGCGCGGAGGCGGCGTACCGCCTCGGCACCGTCCTCGACGCGCGGCGCTCCGCCGCCGGGCCGCCCGCGCTCGGGGAGCCCGCCGCGGAGAAGACCGAGTGCGAGGAGTGGTACGAGCGGGCTGCCCAGCAGGGGCACCGGCGTGCGCAGGTGCGGGTCGGGATGCTGGCCGCGGGGCGCGGGGATGTCGTCGAGGCGGCGCGGTGGTACCGCCTCGCGGCCGATGCGGGCAGCCGGAACGGGGCGTTCAATCTGGGGCTGCTGCTTGCGCGTGAGGGCAGTGAGCCCGAGGCCGCCCTGTGGTGGACCCGGGCCGCTGACGCGGGGCACGGGCGGGCCGCGCTTCGGCTCGCGCTGCTTTACGCTCGGCGCGGGCAGCTGGTGGAGGGGCAGCGGTGGGCTTCACGTGCCGTGGAGCTTGGGCCGGCTGAGGTTTCCGAGCGGGCGGCGCGGTTGCGCGAGGCGCTTCAGCAGGAGCTGACCGCGTAGCCCCTGCCGGTGCCTTTGCGGTGGGCCTGCGCCTGCGCTTGGTGCGGCTTGCTGTCGTGGGGCGGGTGCGGGCCGTGGGTGGGCTGTGCCCACCCGTTCCGCCCTGCGGAACGCCTGCCCACAGCCAGGCGGACCTCCCGCCACAGCAACGCCCCGGAACGGATTTGCGCTGGTCGTCGCGGTTGGCGTACGGTTGCATCACAACGGCGCGGGGTGGAGCAGCTCGGTAGCTCGCTGGGCTCATAACCCAGAGGTCGCAGGTTCAAATCCTGTCCCCGCTACTAAAGGCCAGAGGCCGGGAAGCATCAGCTTCCCGGCCTCTGGTGTGTTCGGGGGCAGCTACGGTTTGTGGCCGACCGCCTCCCCGTACAAATCGCGGTCCACCGCCTTGTTCTCCGGGACCTTCTCGCCTTCGGCGACGCCCGCAGCCTCGTACGCCGCCTGGAGCCGGTCCGTGGTCCCCGACCGGATCTCCCAGTCCATGCGCAGGGACGGCGTCGACTCCAGGACCGCCTCGTCGGTCTTCAGGAGCTTCGCGAGATCGGAGACGAAGGCCTTGTCCGCCTTGTAGTCACCGGCGAAGTACGTGTTCACGGTCCTGATGTACGCCCGAAGGAGCGCGACGCCCGCGTCCGGGTCCTTGGTCAGGAGATTGGGGCCGAACAGCAGGCCGCCGAGCGGTTCGCCCTGTGGCTGGCCGCCGAGGAAGGCGTACCGCTTGTCGCCGTCGACCTTGCGCCAGACCGGGTCGAGGAGCCAGGCGGAGTCGGTGCCGCCGTTCTGGAGGGCGGTCAGGACGTCCGCCGAACCCAGCTGCTGGAACTGGATCTTGTCGAGGCCGCCGCCGTGCTTCTTCAGGGTCGTGCCCATGGGGTACGAGATGACCGAGCCCTTGCCGATCATCGTGCCGAGCTTGCGGCCGGCCATCGGGACGCGGTCCGCGCTCTCGCCCTTCTTCAGTTTCACCCACAGGCCGCTCTTGGAACGGGGGTCCGGGGAGAAGTTCCCGGCCGCCCACTTGATGGTGAAGCCGCCCGTGATGCCGTTCATGACGGCGGCCTCGGGGGCGGCCCACTGGGCGTCGATGTCTCCCTTGGCGAGGAGGGGGAGTGCGTCGGGGGTCGGGAGCACCTTGAGGTGGACGTCCAGGCCCTCCTTCTTGAACTCGCCCTTCTGCACGGCCATTTGGAGGGGTGCGACATATTCGGCGCTCAGCGTGCCGGTGGCGATGGTGAGGCTGCGCTCTTTGGGCAGGGGGCGCGGAGCCGGGGCGCCCTTGTCGCAGCGGGCGGGCGCGCGGTCCGCCGCGAGGTCGGACGGGTCCGTCCAGCTGCCCTTGCCGCAGCCTGCGACCGCCTTGACCGTACGGGGCTTGGCAGGCGCGGCCCGGTCGGCGGTGTCGTCCTCCTTCGCGCAGCCCGCGGACGCGAGCAGCGAGCCCGCCACGAGCAGCGTGAACATGCGGATGCGGGTGTGCATGGAGCCTCCGTACGCGTACGAATGGTTCATGACTGGCTTCTGCCGCGGTCGCGCGGGGCCCAGGGAGTGAGCAGCCGGCCCGCGATCCGCACCAGTTCGGAGAAGACGACGCCGAGCACGGCGACGCAGACGATGCCGACGAACATCACGTCGTTCTGGAACAGCGCCCGGGAGTCGAAGATCAGGTGCCCCAGGCCGTCCGACGCGGCGATCTGCTCCGAGGCGACGATCACCAGGACGGCGACGCCCGCCGCGATCCGCGCGCCGACGAGCACGGCGGGCAGCGAGGCGGGCAGCAGGACGTGGCGGAACATCTGCCACGGCGACGCGCCGAAGACCTGGCCCGCGTCGCGGTGCCCGGAGGGTACGGCGAGCACCGCCGCCATCGTCGAGATCCAGACGAAGAAGAAGACGGTGGCCGCCACCAGCGCGATCTGCGGGCCTTCTCCGAGGCCGAACATGTTCAGGAAGACGGGCAGCAGGGCCAGCTTCGGTACGACGTACAGCGCGTCCAGAAGCGGTTCGAGGGCGGCGCGTACGAGGGAGAGCGAGCCCATGAGGAGGCCGAGCGCGTAGCCGGTGACCGTGCCGATCGCGTAGCCGGCGAGGACACGCTTGAGCGTGGCCCACACGTCGGGCCACAGATCGCCGTCCGCCGCGCGCTGCCAGCCGTCCTCCAGGATGGTCTGCGGCGCGGGGTAGACGCGGTCGTCGATCCAGGCCTGAGTGGCGGCCAGCTGCCACAGCAGGATCAGGGCGAGGGGGACGGCGACGGCGAGGCCGGTCTCCAGGGTGCGGCGCCTGCGGTGGGTGCGGGTGGGGTGGAGTTCGTGGGGGCCGGGCTCGCGGACGAGCAGGCCGTCGTCGGGGTCTGCCGTTTTGCGCGGGGTGGCCGTCGTCATGCCGGTACCGCCTCGTCCTGCGAGACCTGCCCGTCTTTACGGACCACCTCGCCGCGCAGCAGGTCCCACAACTCGCCCTTGAGCGCGGTGAATTCCGGGGTGGCGCGTACGTCACCGGTGCGGGGCCTGGGGAACGGCGGGCGGTGTTCGGCGATGATGCGGCCCGGTCGTGCGGACATGACAAGCACACGGTCGCCGAGCACGATCGCCTCTTCGAGGCTGTGGGTGATGAAGAGGGTGGTGGTGCGGGTGGTCTGGGTGAGGTCGAGGAGTTCGTCCTGGAGGATCGTGCGGAGCTGGGCGTCCAGGGCCGCGAACGGCTCGTCCATCAGGAGGATCTCGGGCTCCACGGCCAGGGCGCGGGCGATGGCGACGCGTTGGCGCATGCCGCCGGAGAGGGTGGCGGGGTAGGCGTCGGCGAAGTCCGCGAGGCCGAGGCGGGTGAGCCAGTCCCTGGCCCGGGCGTCCGCCTCCCGGCGGGGGGTCTTCTGGATGTCCAGGCCGAAGCGGACGTTTGCCTGGACGGTCTTCCAGTCGTAGATGCCGTAGTCCTGGAAGATCATCGCGGCGGGTCGCTGCGCGGCCGTGCGGATGGTCAGCTTGCCCCTGCTGGGGCGGAGGAGGCCTGCGGCTATGCGGAGGAGCGTTGCTTTTCCGCAGCCTGAGGGGCCGACTATGCAGGTGAACTCGCCGGGGGTGATCTTTAGGTCCACCGGACCCAGTGCGTTCACGGCCTTGGTGCCGCGGCCGAAGGTTCTTGTTACTGCGTGGGCTTCTAGTTTCGGGTGCGGGTCTCCCACGGGGTCTCCTTGCGGAGGGCAGGCGGATAAATGGCGCCGCCGACCATATGACGCACCGTCAGGTTTCGGAAGGGGTCCGCTGGAAGCCTTACGCCCCCGCGCAGCTGGGGCACGTGCCCCGGTATGTCACGTCTGCGCCCTCGATCGTGAAGCCGAAGCGTTCCGAGTCGGGGAGGCTCGTCAGGGGGTTGCCCGTGGGGTGGACGTCGCGGATCGTGCCGCACTGCGCGCACACCAGGTGCTGGTGGGGGCGGTGGGCGTTCGGGTCGTACCGCTTGGCCCTGCGGTCCGTCGAGACTTCGAGGACCTCGCCGAGGGTCACCAGCTCGCCCAGGGTGTTGTAGACCGTCGCCCTGGAGATCTCGGGGAGCTTGTCCACGGCGCGGGCGTGCACCTCGTCCGCGGTCAGATGCACGTGATCCCCGTCGAGCACCTCGGCCACGACGCGTCGCTGCGCGGTCATGCGCCAGCCGCGTCCGCGCAGTCGTTCCAACAGGTCGCTCATGAAAACCAGCCTAGCAGGCGGGAAGGCTAAGTCCCGACCATGTGTGACTTTGGATGTTTACTTGACTTAGACAAAGTCCATCGTAGGATCGAGTTCGGCAGAGGCCAAGGGCATCGGTCGAAGCCAAGAGCAACGCCCAAGGACAGGACTTGCAGGAAATGACGCAGGAGGCGCACGTGACGCAGGGACCGCTCACCACGGAGGCCGGCGCGCCGGTCGCCGACAACCAGAACA
This sequence comes from Streptomyces sp. NPDC059900, assembly GCF_050270335.1. Taxonomy (NCBI): domain Bacteria; kingdom Bacillati; phylum Actinomycetota; class Actinomycetes; order Kitasatosporales; family Streptomycetaceae; genus Streptomyces; species Streptomyces sp. NPDC059900. The sequence goes on along the minus strand of NZ_JBNNJZ010000204.1, from coordinate 7,328 downwards.
GCGAGACCGCTGGTGCCGGCGGTCCGGTCCTGGTCCAGGACCAGGCGCTGCTCGAGAAGCTCGCGCACTTCAACCGCGAGCGCATCCCGGAGCGCATCGTCCACGCACGCGGCGCCGGTGCGTACGGCACCTTCACGCTGACCCGCGACGTCTCGCAGTGGACGCGTGCCAAGTTCCTCTCCGAGGTCGGCAAGCAGACGGAGACCTTCCTCCGGTTCTCCACCGTCGCCGGCAACCTCGGCTCCGCCGACGCCGTGCGCGACCCCCGCGGCTTCGCGCTGAAGTTCTACACGGAGGAGGGGAACTACGACCTGGTCGGGAACAACACCCCCGTCTTCTTCATCAAGGACGCGATCAAGTTCCCCGACTTCATCCACACGCAGAAGCGCGACCCGTACACGGGCTCGCAGGAAGCCGACAACGTGTGGGACTTCTGGGGTCTGAGCCCCGAGTCGACCCACCAGGTCACCTGGCTCTTCGGAGACCGCGGCATCCCGGCGACGCTGCGCCACATGAACGGGTACGGCTCGCACACCTACCAGTGGAACAACGAGGCCGGCGAGGTCTTCTGGGTCAAGTACCACTTCAAGACCGACCAGGGGATCAAGAACCTGACGGCGGCCGACGCGGCGAAGCTCGCGGGTGAGGACCCCGACTCCCACCAGCGCGACCTGCGCGAGGCCATCGAGCGCGGCGAGTTCCCGTCCTGGACCGTGCAGGTGCAGATCATGCCGGCCGCGGACGCGTCGACGTACCGCTTCAACCCGTTCGACCTCACCAAGGTGTGGCCGCACGAGGACTACCCGCCGATCGAGATCGGCAAGCTGGAGCTCAACCGCAACCCGGAGAACATCTTCGCCGAGGTCGAGCAGAGCATCTTCTCGCCCGCGCACTTCGTTCCCGGCATCGGTCCCTCCCCGGACAAGATGCTCCAGGGCCGCCTCTTCGCGTACGGCGACGCCCACCGCTACCGCGTCGGCATCAACGCCGACCACCTGCCGGTGAACCGTCCGCACGCCACCGAGGCGCGCACCAACTCGCGTGACGGCTTCCTGTACGACGGCCGCCACAAGGGCGCGAAGAACTACGAGCCGAACTCCTTCGGCGGCCCCTTCCAGACGGACCGCCCGCTGTGGGTGTCCACCCCCGTCACCGGCGGCACGGGCAACCACGAGGCTCCCTCGCACGCCGAGGACAACGACTTCGTGCAGGCGGGCAACCTCTACCGCAAGATGTCCGAGGACGAGAAGAGCCGTCTGATCGAGAACCTCGCGGGCAACATCGCGGGTGTCTCGCGCGACGACATCGCCGAGCGCGCGATCAACAACTTCCGTCAGGCGGACGGTGACTTCGGCAAGCGGCTCGAAGCCGCGGTCCAGGCCCTGCGCGGCTGACCTCGCTCGTCGCAGCCCGTCCCCGGGAGAACAGTCGGGCCGGATCCCCTCGGGGGTCCGGCCCTTCTGCCGTTCGCGCGGTGCTCAGACCGTCAGGGTCGGCACGCGGCTCCTGTCCGGTGCCCAGCAGCGGATGATGTCGCGGACCGAGACGATCCCGGTCGGTTCGTTCTCGTCCATCACGATCAGATGCCGGAAGCCGCCGTGCGACATGGCGTCCGCGGCCTCCTCCAGGGTCCAGGACGGTGCGGCGAAGACGACTTCGGTCGTGGTGTGGGCGCCTGCGGTCTCGGTGTCGGGGTTCTGCCCGAGACCCACCGAGATGAGGACGTCGCGCTCGGTCAGAATGCCTAGGCCGGTGTCGGCGTCGAGGACGACGGCCGCGCCGACGCGGCGCGTCGACATCAGCCTGGCCGCCTGGCGCAGTGTGTGGGCGGGACCGATGGTGAGGACCATCGTGCTCATGGCGTCGCGGACGAGCATGGGCTTGAGCCACCTCCTGAGTGGACCGCAAGAGAAGCGATTCACAAGTTCACAAGTGGGGGGACTCTCAGAGTCGCAGCCATGCGGGCCGCCAACAAGGGGGCGCGTGCTGCCGGTTCAGGGCGCGCACGTCAGAGGCGCGCGGGTCATGTGCGCCTCAGTAGCGCTGGTTGAGGTAGCCGAGCAGCTCGTCGTGCAGCAGGCCGTTCGACGCGGCGGCGTTGCCGCTGTGCGGGCCCGGAGCGCCGTCGAGGCCGGTGAAGGTGCCGCCCGCCTCGGCCACGATGATCGCGGTCGCCGCCATGTCCCAGAGCGAGAGTTCGGGCTCCGCGCAGATGTCCACCGATCCCTCGGCGACCATCATGTACGGCCAGAAGTCGCCGTACCCACGGGTGCGCCAGACCGCGCGCGTGAGGTCCATGAACCCGTCGAGGCGGCCCTGCTCCTCCCAGCCCGTGAGCGAGGAGTACGCGAAGGAGGCGTCCTGGAGCCGCGACACCTTGGAGGCGTGGATCCTGGTGGCGGAGGTCAGGCTGCGCCCGGTGTAGGCACCGGCGCCCTTCGCGGCCCACCAGCGGCGGCCGAGCGCGGGCGCCGACACGACGCCCACCACCGGCTGGAAGCCGCCCTCGCCCGCCTCCATCAGGGAGATCAGCGTGGCCCAGACCGGCACACCGCGTACGTAGTTCTTGGTGCCGTCGATCGGGTCGATGACCCAGCGGCGCGGGCCCGTGCCCTCGACGCCGAACTCCTCGCCGAGGATCGCGTCGCGCGGCCGCCCCCGCTTCAGGTTCGACCGGATCAGTTCCTCGGCCGTTTTGTCCGCCTCGCTCACCGGCGTCATGTCCGGCTTGGTCTCGACCTTGAGGTCCAGAGCCTTGAACCGGTCCATCGTCGCGGCGTCGGCGGCGTCCGCGAGGACATGGGCAAGACGCAGATCATCGTGGTAGTCGGGCATGAGTGAACAGTATCGATCTCGTTCTGGCTGAGCCACAGCGCCGTATGTCCGGGCTGTTCCGGGACATGACGCATCCCGTGCGAGGTCCCGCCGGAGCTATTGACACCGCCTCCGAGCACGTCAACGCTGGCCGCAGAGCCGCTTCGGCCCCGGGAGGCGACGATGCCTGCAGCACGGGAATCCTTACTGGACGCGGCCGCCACGGCGTTGGCTCGCCGGCCGTGGCCAGCAGTCCGCATGGTCGATGTCGCGGCCACCGCCGGAGTGTCCCGGCAGACCCTCTACAACGAGTTCGGCAGCAAGGACGGCCTCGCCCGCGCCCTGCTCCGGCGCGAGACCGACGCCTATCTGCGCGGCGTGGAGCACGCGTTGGCCGTGGAGGGCGGCCCGGTGGACCGGCTCGCCGCCCTGAGCGCGTGGACCATCGCCGCGGCGCGCGGCAACGAACTCGCCAGGGCCATGCTCACCGGCTGCTGGAGCGAACGCCTGCCCGCGCCGACCAGGCCGGGGGTCTCCGCGTCACCCGTACCGGCGCAGCGGCGCGCCGACGCGGGCGTTCCGTCGCCCGCCGAACTCCTCGCCCTCGTCCGGGACAAGGCGGTGAACGCGCTGAACGGCAGGGCACGGCCGAAGGACACCGAAGAGCTGGCCATGGCATGCGAGAGCGCCGTACGGATGGCACTTTCGTACGTCGTCGCGCCCTCGCCCGCGGGGGAGGACCCGGTGGAGCTGGTGCGCGGGGTCCTGGGGCGCTGGACCAGCGCCTGAGCGGCCCGCGTCCGCCGCAGGATCAGTGGGCGGAGCCCGACAGCTGGAGGCCGATGACACCGGCGATCACCAGCGTGATGGAGACGATCTTGAGCGTGGAGACCACGTCACCCAGGAAGACCATGCCGTAGATCGCGGTGCCCGCGGCGCCGATGCCCGTCCAGACCGCGTACGCGGGACCCACGTCGAGCTTGCGCAGTGCGAGCGTGAGCAGGCCGAAGCTGCCGAGCGCGAAGGCGGCGAAGGTGATCGTCGGCCAGAGCCGGGTGAAGCCGTGCGAGAGCTTGAGACAGACCGCGAAACCGGTCTCCAGGAACCCCGCGACGATGACCAGCAGCCACGCCATGTTTCTGCCTCCCGCAACTCTGCGTCGGTGACCGCTTCGCCTGGCTTGGTACGGGCTTGGCACAGGCTTGGTGTGATTATGCCTTTGCCGCAACGCCCCGGCGCAAACAACGGCGAGGTCAGTCGCCCTCGCGTCGCTCACGGGTCGCAAGCAGCCTGCGCAGCGAGTAAAGACGTGCGGGGTCCGCGTGCCCCTCCTCCACCCAGGCGTCGAGCGCGCAGTCCGGCTCGTCGTGGCTGCACGCGCGCGGACAGCCCTCCGTGCCCGGCACCAGATCGGGGAAGGCGAGGATGACGCGGGACGGGTCGACGTGGTGCAGGCCGAAGGAGCGCACGCCGGGCGTGTCGACCACCCACCCGCCGGAGCCGCCCGACAGGGGCAGCGCGAGCGCCGACGTGGTGGTGTGCCGGCCGCGGCCCGTGACGGCGTTGACGTGCCCGGTGGTGCGCCGGCGCTCCTCCGGGACCAGGGCGTTGACCAGCGTCGTCTTGCCCACCCCGGAGTGGCCGACGAACGCGGTGATCTTGCCGTCGAGCAGTTCGTGCACGCGGGCGAGCTCCGCGCCGTCGGTGAACTCCTCGCGGCTGGTGACGACGTAGGGCACGTCGAGCGTGGAGTAGGTCTCCAGGAGCTTGTCGGCCGATGCCAGGTCGGACTTGGTCAGGACGAGGACCGGCTTGAGACCGCCGTCGAACGCGGCCACGATGCAGCGGTCGATCAGGCGCGGGCGCGGCTCCGGGTCGGCGAGGGCCGTGACGATGGCGAGCTGGTCGGCGTTGGCGACGACCACCCGCTCGTACGGGTCGTCGTCGTCGGCCGTGCGCCGCAGGACGGACGTGCGCGGCTCGATGCGCACGATGCGCGCGAGAGTGTCCTTCTTGCCGGAGAGATCGCCGACGAGTGCGACCCGGTCGCCCACCACGGCGGCCTTGCGGCCCAGTTCGCGGGCCTTCATGGCCATCACGATCCGGTCGTCGACCAGGACGGTCAGGCGGCCCCGGTCGACGGTGAGGACCATGCCGTCCGACGCGTCCTCGTGCTTGGGCCTGATGTGCGTGCGCGGGCGGTTGCCCTTGCGGTTGGGGCGGACGCGGATGTCGTCCTCGTCGGGGTTCTTTCCGTAGCGGCGCATGTTCTGGATCCGCCCGTCAGTTCCCGAGCATTCCGGTCCAGAGGTCGGGGAAGTCGGGCAGCGTCTTCGCCGTCGTCGCGACATTCTCGATCTGTACGTCCTCCACCGCCAGGCCGATGATGGCGCCCGCGGTGGCCATGCGGTGGTCGTCGTACGTGTGGAAGATCCCGCCGTGCAGCCGGCGCGGGCGGATGTGCAGGCCGTCGGCGGTCTCGGTGACGTCGCCGCCGAGGCCGTTGATCTCCTTGGTGAGGGCCGCGAGGCGGTCCGTCTCGTGCAGCCGCAGGTGGGCGACGCCGCGCAGGGTCGAGGGGGAGTCGGCGAGGGCCGCGACGGCCGCGATGCCGGGGGTCAGCTCGCCGACCTCGCTCAGGTCCACGTCGATGCCGTGGATCGATCCCGAGCCGGTGAACACGAGCCCCTGCGCGGTCAGTTCGCAGGAACCGCCCATCTCCGTGAAGATCTCCCGCAGCTTGTCGCCGGGCTGCGTGGTGTGCGCGGGCCAGTCCGGGATCGTCACGCGGCCGCCGGTGACAAGAGCGGCGGCCAGGAACGGCTGGGCGTTGGAGAGGTCGGGCTCGACGGTCAGATCGCGGCCGAGCAGGGCGCCGGGGGTGACCCGCCACACGTTCGGCTCGCCGCCCGACTCCGGGGTGTCCACCTGGGCGCCGACCGCGCGGAGCATGTCGACGGTCATCCGGATGTGCGGCATGGAGGGCAGGGCGGTGCCGGTGTGCCGGACCTCGACGCCCTGGTTGAAGCGCGGTCCCGAGAGCAGCAGGGCGCTCACGAACTGCGAGGACGAGGAGGCGTCGATGTCGACCGGGCCGCCGTCCAGGGCGCCGCCGCCGTGCACGGTCAGCGGCAGCGCGCCGCGGCCGTCGTCGTCGATGCGGGCGCCGAGCGCGCGCAGGGCGTCGATCACGCCGTGCAGCGGACGCTCGTACGAACGGGGGTCGCCGTCGAAGCGGATCGGGCCGTCGGCGAGGGCGGCGACCGGGGGCAGGAAGCGCATGACCGTGCCGGCGTTGCCGACGTCGACCGTGGCGGGGCCGTGCAGGCCGGAGGGGATGACCCGCCAGGCCTCGCCGGAGCCGTCCGGGCCCACACCCTCCTCGATGCCGACGCCCAGTGCGCGCAGGGCGCCCGCCATCAGGAGGGTGTCGCGGGAGCGCAGCGGGCGGCGCAGCCAGCCGGGCTCGGCGGCGAGGGCGGCGAGGACGAGGCCGCGGTTGGTGACCGATTTGGACCCGGGCACATGGACCGTCGCGGCGACGGCTCCGCTCGCGTGCGGGGCTGGCCAGAGGGTGTCGTGCGCTGGGTTCACGGTCATGCCCACACTTTAGTGGCTCACGGTGACGGCGCAGTCGGCGCTGCTCAGAGGCCGGGTCAGAGGCCGAGCAGCCAGCGTCCGCCGCCTATCAGTGAGCACAGTGAGACGGCGTGGAAGAGGAAGAGCCACATACCCGCCGGGACGTGCGTGAGCCGGGAGAGCTGGTCCGCGTCCGAGTCGCCCGCGCCGCCGCGCCTGCGCTTGGACTGCAATTCGAAGGCGGGCCGCACGCCTCCCAGGAGCAGGAACCACACCACCGCGTACGCGAACGCCGCCTGCACCTGCGAGCTGGTCAGCCAGGAGACGAGCAGGAAGGCGCCGCCGGTGATGATCATCGTGAGGGCGCCGTACGCGTTCCGGATCATGACGAGCATCACGAGGAGCAGCGCCGTGGCGAGCCACAGGAACGCGGTGATGTGCCCGGCGGCAAGCAGCGCGGCGCCGCCGAGGCCGAGCAGGGGCGGCGCGGTGTAGCCCGACGCCGCGGTGAGGATCATGCCGAGGCCGGTCGGCTTGCCCCGGGAGACGGTGAGGCCGCTGGTGTCGGAGTGCAGCCGGATGCCGTCCAGGCGCCGCCCGGTGAGCAGGGCGACCAGGCCGTGGCCGCCCTCGTGCGCGATGGTGATGGCGTTGCGGGCGACCCGCCAGATGCCGTGCGGGACGACGACGGCGAGGGCGACGAGACCGGTGGCGATGACCAGCCACTCGTCGGGGGCTGCCTGGGTGCCGAAGACGCGGTCCCAGAGGTCGGTCAGGCTGGCGTTCGCCATGCTTTCCATTGCTCGTGCCATTGTCGGGACCGGCTCCTCTGGTCGTACGGGGTCTGGCAGTCTGGCACGTATGTGCGGACGGTATGCATCGAGTCGTAGGCCCGAGGATCTCGCAGGAATCTTTGAGATCGAGAAGTGGGAGCC
>NZ_JBNNJZ010000203.1:0-13435 GCF_050270335.1 Streptomyces sp. NPDC059900 | reverse complement strand
CCCTTAGGGGGACCCTGAGGGGTTTACCCCAAGGTCCCCGGGGGCCCTGAGGCTTCCGGGGACCTTGGGGACGCTGGGCCTCCCGGGATCAGCGACCGAGCACCGCTCCGTACGCCAGCGGATCCGAAGACGCGGGCGCGCCGATGGAGTTCGGGGTGACGGCGGTGCTGCCGGTGGCCTTCGCGCCGGGCAGGCCCCAGACGCCGCCGGACGAGGAGTTCTCGCCGGGGGAGGCGACGGACAGGTCCGGGACGCCGTCGCCGTTGTGATCGCCGAAGGCGAGGGCGGCCCCGAAGAGGTCGCCCGCCTCCGCGACGCCCGGGATGTCGGAGGAATCCTGCTGGTAGGCGATCGCGCTCGCCGCGCCCCCGGCATCCAGGATGCCGTTCTTGCCGCCCTTGAGGACGGTGACGCTGCCCGCGCGGGCAGCGCTGCCGATGGCCTCGCCGGGAGCGCCCGCGACCAGGTCGTCCTTGCCGTCGCCGTCGATGTCGGCGGCGGCGAGGGCGTTGCCGAAGTCGTCACCCTTTTCGGCGACACCGGGGACGCCGACGGTGTCCTGGTTGAGGGTCTGGCCCTCCCATTCGAGACCGTCGCCCTTCCCGTAGTGGATGTGGATGCCGCCGCCCTTGGCGAGCTCCTCGGGGCCGCACGGGTCGTCGATGTTCTCGTCGGCGATCTCGCGGCAGTTGCCGAGGGCGAGGTCGTCGCGGCCGTCGCCGTTGAAGTCGCCCGCGGCCAGCGCGTTCGCGGCGCTGTTGTCGCTGCTCCAGGTGAGGCCGAACTTGTACTCGTCCTTGCTGTAGTCGAAGAGCTGGACGTGCGACTGGGTGTAGGGCTGGTTCTGGGTGTAGAACGCGGCGGCGAGCTCGGGGCGGCCGTCGGCGTCGAAGTCGCCGGTCGTCATGACGGGGGCGCGCCCGCCCATGCGGTCGCCCATGACGGGCTCGGTGCGGGCGGCCAGCGGATTGAAGTTGGCGACGATCTGGTCCTTGCCGCCGATCGCCAGGTCGACGTCCGTGTCACCGGTGAAGTCGGCGGCGACGAGCGAGACTCCGTACGCGTCCTTCGCCTTGGCCCCGCGGGCGGCGGTGTTGGCCACGGAGAAGCCGTCGCCGGTGCCGTAGAGGACGGTGACGGAACCGGCGTCGGCCTTGCCGTCGATGTCCTCGCCGGGGGCGCCGATCACGAGGTCGGCGTACTGGTCGTCGTCCACGTGCGCGGCGACGACGGACCCCCCGAACCGGTCACCGGCCTCCGGCGTGCCGGGCACCTCGACGGTGGCCTGCGTGATGCGCCGGACGCTGCGCGGCTCCCCGTCCTCCGCGCCGAACACGACGCTCACCCACCCGGCCTTGGCCTTGCCGTCGACGGTGCCGTCGGGCAGTCCGACGAAGAGGTCCTCGTACCCGTCGCCGTCGAAGTCGGCGGTGAGCGGGGAGACAGCGGGCGCGGGCGCGGCACTCGCGCCGGCCGCGAGGGGGAGGGTGAGGCCGGTGGCGGCCAGGGCGGTCGCGATGGCGGCGACGACCAGGGTGCGTGGGCGCAGGGGCACGGGGGTCTCCAACTCGGCTATGGATACGGGCTTTTCGGTCGAGAGGGCCGGGCCCGCAGGGAGGGTCTGACGGAGGGTCAAGCGGGCCGGGCCCGCACGGAGGGGTGCGGGCCCGGCGTTCGGGGGTGAACCGGTGGCTCAGTCCGCGAAGTTGGTGCCGAGGCGGGGTGTGCCCGTGGCGGAGACGCCGACCGTGGACGTGTAGGTGCCGGTCGTGCCCTTGAAGGTGCCGTCGGTGCGGGAGGTGAGGTTGTAGAACGCTCCGTTGGAGCCGTTCTCGCCCGATGCTCCGGCGATGACGTCGCCCCGGCCGTCGTCGTTCAGGTCGTCGATGTGGACGTCGTGCCCGAAGAAGTCGTTCTTCTCGTTGGTGTTGGGGACGCCCGGCGTGTCCTGGCTGTAGAGCACCGAGCCCGCCGTGGAGAGGCCGGAGCCGTCCGCCGCGCCGTAGATGACGGTGATCGAGCCCGCGTCGGTGACTCCGTCCAGGTCCTCGCCGGGGGTGCCCACGACCAGGTCGAGGTGGCCGTCGCCGTTGACGTCGCCGAGGTCGAGTTCCGCGCCGAAGGAGTCGCCGTTCTCGCCGCCGCCCGGCACGCCCGCCGTGTCCTGGGTGATGGCCTGGCTGTCGCCGTACGGGCCGTTCGCGTTGCCCTTGACGACGTACACCGTGCCGCCCTTGTGGGCGCCGTCGATGCCCTCGTCCCAGGTCAGGCCGATGATGACGTCGCCGTAGCCGTCGCCGTCCGTGTCGCCCACGTCGGTGATGTAGCCGGCGGGCAGGCGCTGGACGCCGTTGGTGGTGACGCCGTTCGCGCTGCCGGGCAGCCAGAGGTTGGCGTTGTAGTCGTCGGCGGTGGAGTAGCCGTCGACGAGCAGGTCGTCCTTGCCGTCGCCGTTGACGTCCCCGGAGTGCAGGTTGAAGGGGCCCGCGCCCTCGCCGCTGTGGATGGGCGGGAGCACGGTGTAGCGGCCGCCGGTGGCGCCGGAGCGCTTGATGCCGCCGTCGAAGATGTCGATGGTGGCGGCGCCCGACGCGGCCCCGACGGCGAGGTCGTCCTTGCCGTCGCCGTCGAAGTCACCTGCCTGGAGGGGGCCGCCGAACCGGTCGTGTTTGGTGGGGCGCGGGTCCGTGATCGTGGAGCCGCCGGAGAGGCCGCTGGGGGAGCCCCACAGGACCTGGACCGTGCCGCCGTCCGCGTCGCTGCCGACGTCCTCGCCGATGGCGCCGACCGCGAGGTCGTCGTAGCCGTCGCTGTCGAAGTCTCCGTACGCGGTGTCGGCGCCGAAGATGTCGTCCTTCTCGGCGGTGCCGGGCACGCCCGCGCTGTTCTGGCTGTAGGTGACGTGGCGCTGCGTGGTGCCGCCGTACGTGACGACGACCTGGCCCGCCTTGTCCTTGCCGCCCACGTTGGCGTGCGGGGCGGAGGTGGCGAGGTCGGCCGCGCCGTCGCCGTTGAAGTCGGCGTCGTCCGGTTGCGCGGCCGCGGGGGCCGCGGTCGCGGTCGTCGCCGTGAGGGTGAGGAGTCCGCCTGTCAGGGCCACGGCGGCGGCTGTTGCCGTGGCCAGGCGGCCGGGTCTGTGGGAGGGGGTGCGCTTGTGCTTGGGCATGCGTGCTCCTTGGGCCGTGTTCGCTATGGGTGCTGTATGGGTGGGGGGTCGCCGGACGGGCTGAAATGACCGCCGGGCGGGCTTGAAGAAGGGCCACCGGACAGGCTGAACCAGCGGCTGCTCAGCGCAGCGTCCTGCCGAAGTCCGCGTCCCTGCCGCCCACCCCGAAGTCCGCGCCGTTGAAGGACGTCGCGTAGGACGAGGTGAGGCCCGTCGACGTGCCGCGCAGGACCCAGACGGCGCCGGCGTTCTGGGTCGTGCCGATGTCTTCGCCGGTCGCGCCGGCCGCCAGGTCCGCCTTGCCGTTCTTGTTGATGTCCTTGAGGCGGACGGACGACCCGAAGCTGTCCTTCGCCTCGGCGACACCGGGCACGCCCGCGGTCTCCTGGTGCCAGGCCTTGCCCGAAGTGAAGGCGCCCGCAGAGGACTTGAGCAGCGTGGCGCTGCCTGCCCCGGCGACGTCGCCCACCGTCTCGCCGGGCGCGCCCACCGCAAGGTCGGGGAGGCCGTCGCCGGTCACGTCACCCGCGGCCACGGACCCGCCGAAGCTGTCGCCCGCCTCGTCGGAACCCGGCACGCCCGCGCTCGCCTGGTTGTACGTGACCGGGGCGCCGAACTCCCGGTCGCCGCCGAACCGTACGGTGAACGAACCGCCCTTGCCGCCCGCCCCGTCGGACGAGTTGCCGGTGATCAGGTCGTCGCGTCCGTCGCCGTTGACGTCACCGGCGGTGGCCGCGTCGCGCGTCGCCGTCGGGTCGTCGCCCTCGCCGAGGACCTCGGCCTGGTAGCCGTAGTCGCCGGCGCCGCCGTTCATGTGGGCGGTGTAGGCGCCGCCGTCCGCGCGCTCCCCGTACAGGACGAAGCCGATGCCGTCCTTGACCTTGAAGTTGCCGCCGACCATGCCGTCCAGGCGTACGCCTTCGGGCAGGAAGTCGACTTCGAGGCCGTAGACCCGGCCGTTCTCGCCCGCTCCGGAGTAGTAGTACCAGTTGTCGCCGCTGATCACGGCCAGCTGGGGCGAGCCGTCGTCGTCCAGGTCGTTCCAGGTGGTGGCCTCGCCGTAGCGGCCCGCGGTGTCGGCGGGCGCGTTCAGGACCTTGCCGCCCGCGGTGAAGCCGCGCGAGCCGCCCCAGACGATGGTGACGGAGCCGGACGGCTTGCCCGTCACCTTCTCGCCGGGGGCGCCGACGATGAGGTCCGCGTAGCCGTCGTCGTTCACGTCGCCGCTGGTGATGTTCTCGCCGAACTCGTCCTCGGCCTCGGTGACGCCGGGTATCCCGGACGAGTCCTGGGTGAGGGTGGCCGCGCGGCCGGTCCCGACGCCGGAGGCCGAACCGAAGGTCACCGTCACGGAGTTGGTGGCCGGGTTGCCGATCGCGAGGTCGCGGTAGCCGTCTCCGTTGTAGTCGTCCTTGAGCGTGGACGCGGCGCTCGCGGTGCCCGCGAGCGGCAGCGTGAGACCCGCTGCGGCGAGAGCCGCGACGCTCGCGGTGATGGCCAGATTACGTACGCGCACGTGAGGCTCCCGGGAGTGGGGAATTGCTTCCGGGGGTGTGACATGCGGGACGTACGAATGGTTGTGCGACGGGGGCGACCAGGTGTCCGCAGGGTGAACGAGGGGCCTCCGCGTCCGGCCCTGCGCAGGCGCCGGACTACGCCCCGTCCCCCAGCGCCAGGAACTCCGCGGTGGAGAAAGTGACCTGAGGCTTGCGTGCGACGAGGTTGCCGCCCTTCAGCCCCGGATACACCCCCACCGTGTCCTTGCCGTCTCCGTCAGCCGTCCGCAGGACGAGATCGGCCCGCTTGTCCCCGTTGAAGTCCGCGACGGCGAGGACCTGCGTGGTGCCAACGGCGGAGGGGTTGACCAGCGCCGACGCGTTCCGGTCGATGCCCGTCGTACGTCCCCGGAAGACCCGCACCTCTCCGGTGGCGCCCCCGTCCCCGCTGCTGCCGCCGCTCAGGATCAGCTCGCTCAGGCCGTCGCCGTCGAGGTCGCCGGTGTCCACGGAGACGTTCTTCGACTCCATGGCGGCGCGCTGGGTGCCCGGCACGTCGTAGCGCAGGGCGACGCCGTTCGGCCCCGCGATCGCCGCGTCCATGCCCTTGCCCTTGCCGAAGCGCCCGAACGCGGTGTCCGTGCCCGCCGGGAAGAGCACCCCGGTCTCGGCGGGTCCCTTCGGGCCGCCCAGGACGAGCGCGCCCGCTGCGGCGCCGGACGCGTTCGCGGCCTTGCGGACGAGGAGGTCGTCGTAGCCGTCGCGGTCGACGTCCACGGCCCTGCCGGTGACGAGGTCGTTGCCGGGGGCGGCAAGCGGCTTGCCCGCGGCGCGGGGGGCGCCGGTCCGCTTGAACGGGCCGCGCAGGAACGTGAGCCGGGCGCCGCTCGCGTGCAGGACGAGGTCGTTCGCGCCGTCCCCGTCGAAGTCCCCGCACACGGGCTGGTCGGACCAGTCGTTGCCGAAACGCGACTTTTCGGGCACCCGCACCTTCACGGCCTTGCCCGCCAGGCCCTTGGGCGAGCCGAAGAGGATCTGCAACGGCACCGGGGGCTGGCCCTGACCGTCGTACGGCGGATCGGTGGAGACGAGCAGATCGCTGAACCCGTCCTCGTCGAGGTCGCAGGACGCCTCCGACTCGAAGGAGGCAGGCAGCTCGCCCTTGGTCCGCGCCCCGTTCTTGCGCGCGCTCAGCAACTGCCGTGCGCCGGGACGCAGTCCGCTCCCGGACCCGTACACGACGCCGATGCCCGCGTCGTCTCCGTGGCCGTCGTGCACCAGGTCGTCCAGTACGAGATCGGGGGCGCCGTCACCGTTGAAGTCGTCCTCGACCTTGCTGCCCTTGCCGCTCGGCACGGGCAGCTGTGCCGCGCCCTTGCCCGCCATGCTGACGGGCTTGTGCCGGGCGTCGGGCTTCGCGGCGTCGTCGCTGCCCCCGCACCCGGCGAGCAGCAGCGCGCAGCTGACCACGGCTGCCGTGCCCATGACACCACCGCGCCTCACGACGACACCACCGCGTCTGCCGCCACGTACGCCACGTATCCCGGCACTCCGCATGCCCATCACCCGCCCCGACCGCCCCAACCGACAACAACCAGCACATGATGCCCCCCTCGCGCGGGACACGAAAGGCCGGTCCCGCCCTCAGGGCGGAACCGGCCTCACGTACTGCGACTGACCGCTACTTCACCGGCTCGGGCTCCGGCTCGTCCGCGGTCTCCGACTCACCGGCGGGGTCCACCGGGGTCTTCACGGAGTCGAGCAGCAACTGCGCGACGTCCACGACCTGGAGGGATTCCTGCGCCTTGCCGTCGTTCTTCTTGCCGTTGACGGAGTCGGTGAGCATCACCAGGCAGAACGGGCAGGCGGTCGAGACGATGTCGGGGTTCAGCGACAGCGCCTCGTCCACGCGCTCGTTGTTGATGCGCTTGCCGATCCGCTCCTCCATCCACATCCGCGCGCCACCGGCACCGCAGCAGAAGCCGCGCTCCTTGTGGCGGTGCATCTCCTGCTGGCGCAGGCCGGGGACGGCGGTCATGATCTCGCGCGGAGGCGTGTAGATCTTGTTGTGCCGGCCGAGGTAGCACGGGTCGTGGTAGGTGATGAGGCCCTCGACGGGCGTCACCGGGATGAGCTTGCCCTCGTCGATGAGGTGCTGGAGCAGCTGCGTGTGGTGGATGACCTCGTAGTCGCCGCCCAGCTGCGGGTACTCGTTGCCGAGCGTGTTGAGGCAGTGCGGGCAGGTCGCGACGATCTTCTTCGCGGTCTTCGGCTTCGCCGACTCGGGCGTGACCTTGCCGTCGTCGTCGAGCTCCTCGCCGAACGCCATGTTCAGCGCCATCACGTTCTCCTGGCCGAGCTGCTGGAACAGCGGCTCGTTGCCCAGGCGGCGTGCGGAGTCACCGGTGCACTTCTCGTCGCCGCCCATGATCGCGAACTTGACGCCCGCCATGTGCAGCAGCTCGGCGAAGGCCTTGGTGGTCTTCTTGGCGCGGTCTTCGAGGGAGCCGGCGCAGCCGACCCAGTACAGGTACTCGACCTCGGTGAGGTCCTCGATGTCCTTGCCGACGACCGGCACCTCGAAGTCGAGCTCCTTGAGCCACTCAAGGCGCTGCTTCTTGGCCAGGCCCCAGGGGTTGCCCTTCTTCTCCAGGTTCTTGAGCATCGTCCCGGCCTCGGACGGGAACGCGCTCTCGATCATCACCTGGTAGCGGCGCATGTCGACGATGTGGTCGATGTGCTCGATGTCCACCGGGCACTGCTCGACGCAGGCGCCGCAGCTGGTGCAGGACCACAGGACGTCGGGGTCGATGACGCCGTTCTCCTCGGCGGTGCCGATGAGGGGGCGCTCGGCCTCCGCGAGAGCGGCGGCGGGAACGTCCTTGAGCTGCTCCTCGGTCGCCTTCTCGTTGCCCTCCATGTCCTTGCCGCCGCCCGCGAGCAGGTACGGGGCCTTGGCGTGCGCGTGGTCGCGCAGCGACATGATCAGGAGCTTCGGGGAGAGCGGCTTGCCGGTGTTCCAGGCGGGGCACTGCGACTGGCAGCGGCCGCACTCGGTGCACGTACTGAAGTCGAGGAGCCCCTTCCAGGAGAACTGCTCGACCTGGCTGACGCCGAAGACGTCGTCCTCGCCCGGGTCCTCCCAGTCGATCGGCTTGCCGCCGGACATCATCGGCTGGAGCTCGCCGAGGGTCGTGGAGCCGTCCGCCTCGCGCTTGAACCAGATGTTCGGGAAGGCGAGGAAGCGGTGCCAGGCGACGCCCATGTTGGTGTTGAGCGCGACCACGATCATCCAGATGAACGAGGTGGCGATCTTCAGCATCGCGAAGAAGTACGTGAGGTTCTGGAGCGTGGAGAGATCCATGCCGCCGAACCAGGACACGAAGGGGTACGAGATGAAGAACGAGGCCTCGTAGCCGTCCACGTGGTGCTGGGCACCCTCAAGGGCGTGCAGCGTGAAGATGCAGACGCCGACGATGAGGATGACGGCCTCGACGAAGTACGCCTGGCCCTTCTTGGAACCCGCGAAGCGGGACTTGCGGCCCGGCTTGTTGTCGGGCTTGCTCAGCTGCCGGATGACGATCAGCGTCACGATGCCGACGACCGTCATCGTGCCGATGAACTCGACGAACATGTTGTACGGCGCCCACTCACCGATGATCGGCAGCATCCAGTCGGCTTTGAAGAGCTGGCCGATGGCGTTGACGATGGTGAGGAGCAGCGAGAAGAAGCCCACCGCCACGAACCAGTGCGCGACGCCGACGACGCCCCAGCGGTTCATGCGGGTGTGGCCGAGGAACTCCCTGGCCACGGTGACGGTGCGCTGCACGGGCTGATCGGTGCGGGTACCGGCGGGCACGTTCTGGCCGAGCCGCATGAACTGGTAGATCTGCACGATGGCACGGCCGAACAGCGCGACGCCGACCGCGATTAGGACCAGCGACACGATGATCGCGGCGAGTTGCATTTGGGGGCTCCTCGGGCCTGCGAGGCGAACTATTACTAAGCGGTAACTTATGCAGTCCGTCTGAGACTACCCACTTACTCAGCCGCACTGTAGCCAGCAGGGCGGTGATCTGCGTCGCTCAGGCAACCCTTGCCGCGCATGGCGCCCCAAAGGGGCGCGGGGAACTGCGCGATCAGCCGAGACGGACCCGCAGCCGAGAGCCGGTCCCGCAGGTAAAGCGCCTAGTTGCGCGTAAGGCCGGGATAAGAGTTGAGTGCCCTCGACTCACTTCTGTTGACGCAAGCGCAGCGCTCATGCATCCTTGAGCCAGATCCACTCAAGAGTTACATCTGGAGGAACCGAAATGGCACGTGCGGTCGGCATCGACCTGGGCACGACTAACTCTGTCGTCAGCGTTCTTGAAGGCGGCGAGCCCACCGTCATCACCAACGCCGAGGGCGCCAGGACCACGCCGTCCGTCGTCGCCTTCGCGAAGAACGGCGAGGTGCTGGTCGGCGAGGTAGCCAAGCGCCAGGCAGTCACGAACGTCGACAGGACCATCCGCTCCGTCAAGCGCCACATGGGCACTGACTGGAAGGTGGACATCGACGACAAGGGGTTCAACCCCCAGCAGATCTCCGCGTTCATCCTGCAGAAGCTGAAGCGCGACGCCGAGTCGTACCTGGGCGAGAAGGTGGCCGACGCGGTCATCACCGTCCCGGCGTACTTCAACGACTCGGAGCGCCAGGCCACGAAGGAGGCCGGCGAGATCGCGGGCCTGAACGTCCTGCGCATCGTCAACGAGCCGACGGCCGCCGCCCTGGCGTACGGCCTCGACAAGGACGACCAGACGATCCTCGTCTTCGACCTCGGTGGCGGCACCTTCGACGTGTCCCTCCTGGAGATCGGCGACGGCGTCGTCGAGGTGAAGGCCACAAACGGCGACAACCACCTCGGTGGTGACGACTGGGACCAGCGCGTCGTCGACTACCTGGTCAAGCAGTTCAACAACGGCCACGGCGTGGACCTCTCCAAGGACAAGATGGCGCTCCAGCGCCTGCGCGAGGCGGCCGAGAAGGCCAAGATCGAGCTGTCCTCCTCCACGGAGACCTCGATCAACCTCCCGTACATCACGGCGTCCGCCGAGGGCCCGCTGCACCTGGACGAGAAGCTCACGCGCGCCCAGTTCCAGCAGCTCACGTCCGACCTGCTCGAGCGGTGCAAGAACCCGTTCAACAACGTCATCAAGGACGCGGGCATCCAGCTCTCCGAGATCGACCACGTCGTTCTCGTCGGTGGCTCGACCCGTATGCCCGCCGTCGCGGAGCTCGTCAAGGACCTGACCGGCGGCCAGGACGCCAACAAGGGCGTGAACCCGGACGAGGTCGTCGCCATCGGCGCCGCGCTCCAGGCCGGTGTCCTCAAGGGCGAGGTCAAGGACGTCCTGCTCCTCGACGTCACCCCGCTGTCCCTCGGCATCGAGACCAAGGGAGGGATCATGACCAAGCTCATCGAGCGCAACACCACGATCCCGACCAAGCGCTCCGAGATCTTCACGACGGCCGAGGACAACCAGCCGTCCGTCCAGATCCAGGTCTACCAGGGCGAGCGCGAGATCGCGGCGTACAACAAGAAGCTCGGGATGTTCGAGCTCACGGGCCTGCCGCCGGCCCCGCGCGGTGTCCCGCAGATCGAGGTCGCCTTCGACATCGACGCCAACGGCATCATGCACGTGACCGCGAAGGACCTGGGCACGGGCAAGGAGCAGAAGATGACCGTCACCGGCGGCTCCTCGCTGCCGAAGGACGAGGTCGACCGCATGCGCCAGGAGGCCGAGCAGTACGCGGACGAGGACCACAAGCGCCGCGAGGCCGCCGAGTCCCGCAACCAGGGCGAGCAGCTCGTCTACCAGACGGAGAAGTTCCTCACCGACAACGCGGACAAGGTCCCCGGTGACGTGAAGACCGAGGTCGAGTCGGCCGTCGAGGAGCTGAAGGAGAAGCTCAAGGGCGACGACACGGCGGAGATCCGCACGGCCACCGAGAAGGTCGCGGCCGTCTCCCAGAAGCTGGGCCAGGCCATGTACGCGGACGCTCAGGCCGCCGGCGGCGAGGGCGCAGCCCCGGGTGCCGAGGGTGCCGAGGCCCCGAACATGTCCAAGGACAAGGACGACGACGTGGTCGACGCCGAGATCGTCGACGACGAGAAGCCCGGTGACGCGAAGGGCGGCGCCGCATGACCGAGGAGACTCCGGGCTTCGGCGACAACGCCGAGAAGCCTGACGTCCCCTCCGGCGCCACCCCTGATGACGCGGCGTCGCAGGCCGCCGAGCCCTCCACCGAGGAGGGCCCGGCGGCCCCGGCCGGGGACGCAAGCAAGACATCCGCCCAGTCGGGTCAGTCCGACCGGTCCGACCGGTCCGCCCAGGACGTCGGCCTGGTCGCCCAGCTGGACCAGGTGCGCACGGCGCTCGGCGAGCGCACGGCGGACCTCCAGCGGCTCCAGGCGGAGTACCAGAACTACCGCCGCCGTGTGGAGCGGGACAAGGTCACCGTCAAGGAGATCGCCGCGGCGAACCTCCTGGGCGAGCTCCTGCCGAGCCTCGACGACATCGGCCGCGCCCGGGAACACGGCGAGCTGGTCGGCGGGTTCAAGTCGGTGGCGGAGTCCATCGAGACCGTCGTCGCCAAGATGGGCCTCCAGCAGTTCGGCAAGGAGGGCGAGCCCTTCGACCCGACGATCCACGAGGCTCTGATGCACTCGTACGCCCCGGACGTCACGGAGACGACCTGCGTCGCGATCCTGCAGCCCGGGTATCGCATCGGCGAGCGCACCATCCGCCCCGCGCGGGTGGCCGTGGCCGAGCCGCAGCCCGGTGCGCAGACGGTCAAGGGCGAGACCGAGTCCGCCGCTCCCGAGGACTCCGCCGAGCCGGCGGAGGACAAGGAGACCGGTGGCCCGGACGAGGGCTGACCTGACGGAGTTGTTGTGAAGCGAGAGGAGGGACGTCGAGGGTGAGCACCAAGGACTTCATCGAGAAGGACTACTACAAGGTCCTCGGCGTCCCCAAGGACGCCACCGAAGCCGAGATCAAGAAGGCGTACCGGAAACTCGCACGCGAGAACCACCCGGACGCCAACAAGGGCAACACCAAGGCGGAAGAGCGCTTCAAGGAGATCTCCGAGGCGAACGACGTCCTCGGGGACCCCAAGAAGCGCAAGGAGTACGACGAAGCGCGTGCTCTCTTCGGCAACGGCGGCTTCAGGGCCGGTCCCGCGGGCGCGGGCGGCGGCGGTTCGTTCAACTTCGACCTGGGCGACCTCTTCGGAGGCGGCGCCCCGGGCGGAGGAGCGGGCGGTGCCGGCGGCGGCTTCGGGGGCGGTCTGGGTGACGTCTTCGGGGGCCTGTTCAACCGAGGCGGTACGGGAGCGGGCGGCGCGGGCACGCGTACGCAGCCCCGGCGCGGCCAGGACATCGAGTCCGAGGTCACGCTGAGCTTCACGGAGGCGGTGGACGGGGCCACGGTCCCGCTCCGGATGTCCTCCCAGGCTCCCTGCAAGGCCTGTTCCGGCACCGGCGACAAGAACGGCACGCCGCGCGTGTGCCCGACCTGCGTCGGCACGGGCCAGGTCTCGCGGGGAGGCGGCGGCGGCTTCTCGCTGACCGATCCCTGCGTGGACTGCAAGGGCCGCGGGCTCATCGCCCAGGACCCCTGCGAGGTCTGCAAGGGCTCGGGCCGGGCGAAGTCGTCCCGCACGATGCAGGTGCGGATTCCGGCGGGCGTCTCGGACGGCCAGCGGATCCGGCTGCGCGGCAAGGGCGGTCCCGGTGAACGGGGCGGTCCGGCGGGCGACCTGTACGTGGTCGTGCACGTCGACTCCCACAAGGTCTTCGGCCGCAAGGGCGACAACCTGACGGTGACGGTCCCGGTGACGTTCGCAGAAGCGGCACTGGGCGGCGAGGTCAAGGTGCCCACACTGGGCGGCCCCGCCGTGACGCTGAAGGTGCCCGCGGGCACCCCCAACGGCCGTACGATGCGCGCGCGGGGCAAGGGCGCGGTCCGCAAGGACGGTTCGCGGGGCGACCTGCTGGTGACGGTGGAGGTGTCGGTTCCGACATCGCTCTCCGAATCGGCGAAGGAAGCCCTGGAGTCCTACCGCAAGGCGACTGCGGACGATGATCCGCGGGCAGAACTGTTCCAGGCCGCGAAGGGAGCATGAGATGGACGGCCGTCGTCGACAGTCTAATTTTGGGCGGGCGTACCAACTGACCGACGAGACGCCGGTCTACGTCATCTCGGTGGCCGCCCAGCTGAGCGGACTCCACCCGCAGACCCTGCGCCAGTACGACCGCCTGGGTCTGGTCTCGCCGGACCGCACGGCGGGCCGCGGCCGGCGCTATTCGGCCCGCGACATCGAACTGCTGCGCACGGTGCAGCAGTTGTCGCAGGAAGAGGGCATCAACCTCGCCGGCATCAAGCGCATCATCGAGTTGGAGAACCAGGTCGCCGCGCTTCAGGCGAGGGTGGTCGAACTCTCCAACGCCGTGGAGGGCGCGGCTGTCGCGATGCAGCAGCGCGAGGCGGCGGTGCACGCTTCGTACCGCCGCGACCTGGTCCCGTACCAGGACGTGCAGCAGGCGAGCGCGCTGGTGGTGTGGCGTCCGAAGCGGGCGTCGGAGCAGTAGCTCTTAAGTAATGTGAGTGGGGGCCGGGAAGCGCACGCCGCGTCCCCGCCCCCACACACGGTTTTGTGTGGTGTTCACGGGGGGGGTTGGTGGTGTGTATTATAAACAAATTACGCAGGCGACGATTACTATGGTTTATTT
>NZ_JBNNJZ010000202.1:0-13515 GCF_050270335.1 Streptomyces sp. NPDC059900 | reverse complement strand
GGCCGGGGTCCGCCGCGTCCGGCAGATGCATCCCGGCCTCCTTTCCGGTGCGCAGGTAGCGCAGAACCGGCTCGGTGAGGCGTTCACCGGGCAGCACCGCGGGGATGCCGGGCGGGTACGGCGTCAGCATCTCCGCCGCGACACGCCCTGCGGCCTCGGCCAGCGGAACATCCGCGGTCGTCGCGAAGTAGGCGTCGCGGGGCAGCTCGACCTGGGCGAGGCGCAGCGCGGCGGGGGAGGGGACGTCCACCTCCGGTACCGGGCGCAGTGCGGCAGCGGTCTCGGCCAGGGCCCGCAGCGCGGCCAGGAGCTGGTCTGTCGTCACGCGGTCGTCGGCGTGGGTGAGCTGGGTGCTGATGCGCCGGTGGTCGGACAGATGCACCTCGATCGAGCGGTGCTCGCGCAGCCAGTCCGCCGCCCGGTAGCCCGAAGTGCCCAGTGCGCTCACGTCGATGACGACCGGCAGCGGATCGAAGTCGGCGGCCGGACCGCAGAAATCGGCGCGGTCGTTCACGTGCAGCCCGTCGATTCCCTCGATCGCCGCCCGGACACCGGCGGCCAGCGCCAGGGCGCCGCCCAGCAGTTCCTTGCCCCGCATCGCCATCTGGCGTCGCCAGCCGTCGAGTCCGGCGTAGATGAGGACGGAAGGGCTCGTGGTGCCGAAGAGGTCCGCGCGGGACTTCAGCACGGTCGGATCGATCAGATCGCCCTGGAGATGGAGGACGGCACCCTGCTCCAGGCCGCTGCCCGTCTTGTGGATGCTCGTCACACAGACGTCGGCGCCCGCGTCCATCGCCCAG
Organism: Streptomyces sp. NPDC059900; assembly: GCF_050270335.1. Taxonomy (NCBI): domain Bacteria; kingdom Bacillati; phylum Actinomycetota; class Actinomycetes; order Kitasatosporales; family Streptomycetaceae; genus Streptomyces; species Streptomyces sp. NPDC059900. The sequence continues at coordinate 12,715 of NZ_JBNNJZ010000202.1, read as the reverse complement.
GACGGCAGTTCGGGATGGAACGGCAGGTGCGCGCCCCGTGCCTCGTCCACGATCAGCGGCAGGGACCGGCGGTGGCAGACCTCGGCGATGCCCCGCAGGTCGGCGCAACTCCCGTACGGAGTGGGGCTGGTGACCAGGGCGCCCCTCGCGTCGGGATGCGCGGCGAACGCCTCCGCGAACGCCTCGGTCGAGGGCGGGTGCGCCAGATGCCGTTCGGCGTCCCAGGAGGGGTCGACCCAGACCGGCCGGATCCCGGAGAGGATCAGGGCCGAGACGACCGACTTGTGGGCGTCACGCCCGATGAGCAGCTTGTCGTGCGGTCCGGCCGCCGACAGTATCGCCGCCTTGACCGAGAGGGAGCTGCCGCAGGTCGAGAAGAAGGTGTGCGAGGCGTGCACGGCGTCGGCCATCATCCGCTCGGCCCGTTCGATGACCCGCCCGCTGGAGCGCCGGTCGTCCAGACTCCCCGAGGCGAGGAGGTCCCCGTGGAAGACGGCGTCGCCCAGCACCTGCCGCACCAGTGGATCGGCGCCCCTGGCCTGCTTGTGGCCCGGCGGGGTGAAGGCGATGCGGCCCTTCCTGCGGTGGTCCACCAGGGCTTCGAGTACGGGGGCCCGGGAGTGGTCGACGGTCATGGATCACGAGTTCCCGTGCCCTGCGAAGGTCAATCAGATTGACTTCTGCGTGGCCTGATGGGTACTCAGAGTCACATGCGAATGAGTGTGATGGATGTGGGTGCCAACGCGGTCCGGCTGGTTGTTGTGGACGCAGAGGGCGGTGTGCCCTTGCCGGTCCACACCGCCAAGTGGAAGGTGAGACTCTCCGAGCAGGTCGGGGAGAGCGGGATGATCCCCGAAGAGTCCGTGGGGCAGCTCGTGTCCGCTGTCTCCGCGGCCGCCGCGACCGCACGGCGGTGGGGCTCGGCCGAGCCCCTTGCCTTCGCGACGACGGTCGTACGCAGCGCGCCCAACCGCCTCGACGTGCTGCGGGCGGTCGGCGAGGAGACCGGCGTACGGCTGTGCACGCTGCCCGGCGAGGTGGAGGCCGAACTCACCTTCCTCGGGGCCCGCAGATGGATGGGCTGGCGGGCCGGCCCTCTCGCGCTGTTCGACATAGGCGGCGGCACGCTCGAAGTGGCCTTCGGGCGCGGGCGGCTGCCGGACTACGTGGCCTCGCTGCCCCTCGGCGCGCGCCGGCTGACCCGGGAGTTCTTCGACGGAGAGGATCCGCCGAGCGAGCAGAGCGTCAAGGAGCTGCGGCGCAAGGTGCGTCACCAACTGCGGGACGTCGCCGCACGTATCCGCTGGGAGGGGCCGCGCACCGCCGTGGCGACGTCACGCACGTTCCAGCAGCTGGCGCGGCTCGGGGGTGCGGCGCCCGGCCGCCACGGGCCCTTCATGACCCGGCAGTTGAGCCGGTCCGAGCTGCGCGACTGCCGCGACCGGCTCGCCGCGCTTCCGGCGTCCGAGCGCGCCCGGCTGCCGGGGGTGTCGGCGCCGCGGGCCGTGCAGAGCCTGGCCGGAGCGATCGTGGGCCATACGGCGATGAAGCTGACGGGAGTCAAGACGGTCACCATCTGCCCCTGGGCCATCCGCGAAGGCGTGCTGCTGCGGCACATGGAGGACGGCGGGGCGTGGTGGGCGGAGGTCAGCGGCGCGGAGACGGTGCCCCAGCCCGTGCTGGAGCCGATGTCGCTTCAGCTTGCGGCGCTGCGGAACTGAAGCGGGGGCTGCGGAGCTGAAGCGCGGGCCGCGGAGCTGAAGCGCGGCGCTGCGCAAGTGAATGCCGGGCTCATTCCTCGTCGGTGCCGGTTGCCGGCGAGGGAGCCTGGATGCGGGCGACCGTCGCCGACAGCTGCCGGCGGAAGGGCCGCGGGATCTCCCCTCCCGTGGTGGCGCTCACCAGGTCCTCGGCCACGGTGTGCAGCTTGGTGTTGGTGTTCTGGGAGACGGTGACCAGGACGCTCCAGGCATCGTCGGCACTCAGACCGAAGGAGGCCATCAGGACTCCGCGCGCCATGTCGATGACGGGCCGCGTCTCCATGGCCCGCCGCAGCTGCACGAGTTCGTCGTCCGTACCCTGCTCGGCCCGGGAGTGAGGATCCTGCTCGACGTCACTGTCCGGGCCCTGCGCGGTGGCGGAACTGTCCGGGTCCCGCGGAGTGGCGGACACGACGGGAAGCAGGAGCCGCGGGCCCTCGACCGGCGAACGGGGAGATGCGGTGGGTGCGGCTTCGCCGTCCGTTGAGAGCTGAGCGGGAAGTGCACGGTCTGTCATGGCGGCCACTCCGTAGGCAAGCATGCGTCATCACCTCACTCAGCGTCGGGCCGACGAGGCTCACCCGTCAAGAGATACCGGAAACGTGGTTCGTCCTTTTGAATGCGTGAATCAAACGCCCTATCGTGGAGTGATGGGTGCAGTACCTGAACCACACAGCGGTTGGACGTTCCTCACCAACCACGCCCGTGTGCTGGCCGCGATCGCCCACGACCCCGCCACCCGCATCCGGGACATCGCCGCGCGCTGCCGCCTCACCGAGCGTGCCGTGCAGAAGATCGTTGCCGATCTGGAGGGGGACGGGTACCTCTCCCACACGCGCCGGGGCCGCTCCAACACGTACCGCATCGAATCGGGCACGATCCTGCGCCACCCCGCCGACTCGGGGCTCGCCGTGGCGGAACTGCTCACGCTCCTGGCCCAGCACGACGTCGAACGCGGTGACAAGCCCCGGCGGTTGCAGGAAGCGGAGCACGCGGGCGACCGGGAAACCGGCGCGTGACCCGAGGGGGAGCCCGGCGCCGCAGGCCCGGTTGTTCCCCTCTGACCTGCGGCGTATCCGTACCGCGCGAGCCGGATCGCGGTACGGGGCGGCGGTTAAGCTGGGGAGCATGGCCTACGAGATTCCGGTGACGCAAGCCCGTGCAGAGCTCGCCGAGCTGATCAACCGCGTCGTCTACGGCGGCGAGCGGGTGGTCGTCACCCGGCACGGCAAGCCACTCGTGGCCCTTGTCTCCGCCGCCGACCTGGAACGACTCGAGGAGTCACCGGACGCGGACGAGGAGCAGGTGGTCAGCTCCGTCTCGTCGTTGCGCTCCGCCTCGTCCCCCTCGGCGGGTGCGGGGGAGCGGCAGCGCTTCGGTATCGCCGCCGAGCACCGGGGCCCCAACCCGTCGTAGCCGTAGAGCAGTTGAGTACGGCCATGGCCGTACGCCCCCGTCCGCTACAGCGGAGGCGTACGGCCGTCTGTGTGCGCCGCCGGGTCAGGCGACCGGCACCGCTTCCCTTGCGGCCTGCGCCTCGTCGATCGCCGGGGCGGGGCGGCGGCGGAGCGTGCCGAGCAGCACCGCCGTCAGGCCGAGCAGGCCCCAGACGGCGAGGGTGACCAGGGGAGCCGTGGCGCGTGCGCCGTCGAAGAAGGACACCGAGCGCAGCAGGGTGCCCCCGGCGCCGGGCGGCAGCAACTGGCCGATGAGACCGACCGGTTCGGGCAGCAGCTGCGGCGCCGACGTCACGCCGGAGAAGGGGTTGCCGAGCAGGACCATGGCCAGCGCGCCGACCCCGATACCCGCGGAGCCGAGCAGCGCGGCGCACCCGGCGACGGTGGCGCCGACCGCGAGCGTCGAGAGGCCAAGCACTCCCGCCTCCGCCCACCAGTTGCCCGTGAGGACGCCCAGCCAGCTGTGCGTCAGGGCGGCGGCGACCACGCCGACCAGAGCGGCGGCCAGGACGAGCGTGGCCACCGCGCGGATGCCGCGCAGGCCCAGCAGCGTCACGATCGCCCCGGCCGCGACCCCCGCGATGGCAAGCGGCAGGACACTGGCGCCGAGGGCGGCTCCCCGCGGGTCGGCCGCCGGTGCGGGCACGACGTCGGTGGTGGTCACCCGGGCTCCCTCCGGGGCCTGGCCGGCCACCGCCTGCTCCAGGAGCTGGGCGACCACCGGGCTCGCGGCCGTCGCGGTCAGCAGCTTCATTCCCTGCGGGGTGGCGACGACCGCGCCGTACACGGTCCGGTCCTCGATCGCGTCGCGGGCCTCGGCTTCACCGGCGTACCGATGGACCTCGAACGCGCCCTTCTTCTCCTCGAGTCGGTCCTGGAGGGGAGCCGTCGCGGCGGCGGGTCCCGCGACGCCGAGCGGCAGGTCGCGGGGGGCGGTCCTGGTGGCGGGCCAGGCGAAGGCCCACAGGGCGAGGGCCACGAGCGCGGAGACCAGGATGGCCACCGCCACCATGCGGCGGCCCTGCGGAGGCGGGGTGGTGACCGGCGTGGACATGAGCGGAGCTCCTTGGGCTTGACGATCGGGATCTCGGGGTCATTAAAAGAGAAGGATCGTTCGTTTTACGGGATGGCCTCACTGTCCGCCCGGCGCGGCCGCTTGTCAAGAATGAATGTTCGTTCTACTTTTGGGGGCATGGCCCGCGTATCCCAGGAGCACCTCGACGCACGCCGCCGCCAGATCATCGACGGCGCGGCCCTCTGCTTCGCCCGCAACGGCTTCCACGCCACCTCGATGCAGGACGTGCTCAAGGAGGTCGGCCTCTCGGCCGGAGCGGTCTACCGCTACTTCCGCGGCAAGGAGGAGCTGATCGGGGCGATCGTCGGCGAGGTCCTCGAATGGATCCAGGCGACCTTCGAGGCGGCCGCGAAGGAGACCCCGCCGCCCCCGCCGGACGAGCTGGTCGGCCGTGCCCTGTCCCAGGTGCTCGCCCGCAGGCCCGGCGCCCTGGACGGGGAGGTCTCGTACTTCCCGCGTCTGATCGTCCAGGTGTGGGCGGAGACTCTGCGCAACAAAGAGCTCGCTGCCGTGATGAACGAGGGGTACGCCAAGGTGCGGGTGGCCTGGGTGAAGATCGTCGAGGGGTATCAGGCGGCGGGCATGATGCGTGCCGACGTCCCGGCCGACCATGTCGCGCGGGTGATGGTCGCCGCGGCCCAGGGATTCGCCGCCCAGCTCGCCTTGTTCGACGAGGTCCCGGTCGAGGCGCTGCAGGACGGACTGCGCGGGTTGATGAGCATGGGCAGGCCCGTCTGACGGGACGGGAGGTCCGCCGAGGGGAACGGGCCGGGCGGGCCGTCAGGTATCGGGGAGCCCAGCTGATGGTCATGAAGGAGTCAAGCGCTGGTTAACCTCGTTGAAACTCCTCCCGACTAGCCTGCAATGCCACGCCACCAGGGGTTTTCGTAACCGGGGTGCGCAAGATCCAGCGTACTGTCTGTGTGTTACATCTATATCCGTCGCGGTGGCCGCGGCAGCCGGACCCCGCACGGTCCGGAGCGAGGACTGTGAGGTGGGACGCGTGCAACTGACCCCGCACGAGCAGGAGAGACTGCTCATCCATGTGGCCGCGGACGTGGCCGAGAAGCGAAGGGCGCGGGGGCTCCAGCTCAACCACCCCGAGGCGGTCGCCCTCATCACGTCCCACATTCTCGAAGGTGCCCGCGACGGCCGTACCGTCGCCGAACTCATGTCGTCGGGGCGCAAGGTGCTCACCCGCGACGACGTCATGAGCGGCATCCCCGAGATGATCCACGACGTCCAGGTCGAGGCCACCTTCCCGGACGGCACGAAGCTCGTCACAGTCCACGACCCGATCGTCTGACGGGGGCCTGCCAGATGAGTCCCGCGCAGCCCGTCGTGCCCGGCGAGATCCTCTTCGCCGACGAACCCGTCGCCTACAACACCGGCCGCGAAGTCACCCCCCTCACCGTCCTCAACGCCGCCGACCGCCCCGTCCAGGTCGGCTCCCACTACCACTTCGCCGAGGCCAACCCCGGTCTCGACTTCGACCGTGCCGCCGCGCACGGCAAGCGGCTCAACATCCCCGCCGGCACCGCGGTGCGCTTCGAGCCCGGAATCCCCGTCGACGTCGAACTCGTCCCCCTGGCCGGTCTGCGCATCGTGCCCGGCCTGCGCGGCGAGACCGGAGGTCCCCTCGATGCCTGAGCTGTCCCGCGCCGCGTACGCCGACCTGTTCGGCCCCACCACGGGCGACCGGATCCGGCTCGCCGACACCGACCTCCTCGTCGAGATCGAGGAGGACCGCTCCGGCGGGCCCGGACTCTCCGGCGACGAGTCGGTGTTCGGCGGCGGCAAGGTCATCCGCGAGTCGATGGGCCAGTCGCGCACGACACGCGCCCAAGGAGCCCCCGACACCGTCATCACCGGCGCCGTGATCATCGACCACTGGGGCATCGTCAAGGCCGACGTCGGCATACGTGACGGCCGCATCACCGGCATCGGCAAGTCCGGCAACCCGGACACCATGGACGGCGTCCACCCCGAACTCGTCATTGGCCCGGAGACCGAAGTCATCGCGGGCAACGGCAAGATCCTCACCGCCGGCGGCATCGACACCCACATCCACTTCATCTCGCCGACCATCGTCGACGAGGCGCTCGCCTCCGGGGTCACCACCCTCATCGGCGGCGGCACCGGACCTGCCGAGGGCAGCAAGGCCACCACCATCACCCCCGGCGCGTGGCACCTGGCCCGGATGTTCGCGGCCATGGAGTCGAGCCCGGTCAACATCGGCTTCCTCGGCAAGGGCAACACGGTCTCCGCCGATTCCATGCACGCCCAACTGCGGGCGGGCGCCGTCAGCTTCAAGATCCACGAGGACTGGGGTGCCACACCCGCCACCATCGACGCCTGCCTGAACGTCTGCGAGGACACCGGAGCCCAGCTCGCCGTCCACACCGACACGCTCAACGAAGCGGGCTTCGTCGGCGACACCTTCGACGCCGTCGCGGGCCGCACGCTGCACGCCTTCCACGTCGAGGGCGCGGGCGGCGGACACGCCCCGGACATGATCACGGCGGTGTCCCTGCCGAACATGCTGCCCAGCTCCACCAACCCGACCCGGCCGCACACCGTCAACACCATCGAGGAACACCTCGACATGCTGATGGTCTGCCACCACCTCAACGCGGCGGTCCCCGAGGACCTCGCCTTCGCCGAGTCGCGGATCCGCCCCACCACCATCGGGGCCGAGGACATCCTGCACGACATCGGCGCCATCTCGATCATGTCGTCGGACTCGCAGGCCATGGGCCGCATCGGCGAGGTCGTCATGCGCACCTGGCAGACGGCCCACGTGATGAAGCGGCGGCGAGGCTTCCTGCCGGGGGACGTCCGTGCGGACAACCACCGCGCACGTCGATATGTCGCCAAGTACACGATCAACGCGGCGGTCGCGCAGGGCGTCGACCACGTGATCGGCTCGGTCGAGAGCGGCAAGCTCGCCGACCTGGTGCTGTGGGACCCGGTGTTCTTCGGCGTCAAGCCGCAGCTGGTCATCAAGGGCGGCCAGATCGCGTACGCGCAGATGGGCGACGCCAACGCCTCCATCCCCACGCCGCAGCCGGTCCTGCCGCGCCCCATGTTCGGTGCGCACGGCACCGCTCCGGGCCTCAACTCCTTCAACTTCGTCACGCAGTCGGCGCTTGACGACGGGCTGCCCGAACGGCTCGGCCTGGCCAAGGAGTTCACCGCGATCCGCTCGACGCGCGGGCGCACCAAGGCGGACATGCGCGAGAACGACGCCCTGCCGAGGGTGGAGGTTGCCCCCGACAGCTTCGCCGTCACCATCGACGGTGAGCTCGTCGAACCGGCCCCCGCCGCCGAACTGCCGCTCGCGCAGCGGTACTTCCTGTTCTGACGGGCGCTGTCATGTCCCAAGCCGCACTACTGGTCCTGGCCGACGGCCGGTTTCCCGCCGGAGGGCACGCGCACTCCGGCGGGGCCGAGGAAGCCGTCAAGGCGGGGCGCATCACCGGCGGAGCCGACCTGGAGGATTTCTGCCGGGGGCGGCTGCACACGACGGGGCTCGTGTCGGCATCCCTGGCTGCGGCGGCCGCGCTCGGGCTCGATCCGCTGGAGCTCGACGAGGCCGCCGACGCGCGCACGCCCTCGGCCGCGCTGCGGGTCGCCGGGCGGCGGCTCGGGCGGCAGATGATGCGGGCGGCGCGGGCCGCCTGGCCCGATCCCTCCCTGGACCGGCTGGCCGCCGCCCGTCCCAAGGGCGCGCACCAGCCCGTCGTGCTCGGGCTCGCTGCCCGGGCCGCGGGCCTGGGGGCGCAGGACGCCGCGTACTGCTCCGCGTACGAGAGCGTCAGCGGGCCCGCGACGGCGACCGTGCGGTTGCTGAGCCTGGACCCGTTCGACGCGACGGGCGTCCTCGCCCGCCTCGCGCCCGAGCTCGACCTGGTCGCCAGGTCCGCCGCGGACGCGGCGCGGTGCGCGGTCGCCGAGGGGGTCGACGCGCTGCCCGCGGCGTCCGCGCCGCTGCTGGAGATCGGGGCGGAGGCCCATGCCGCGTGGCCCGCGCGGTTGTTCGCGTCGTAGCGGCGCTTCCTCCTCCCCGCACCCGCCCCGACGCCCTGCCGTACAGGCTGCCGTGCAGGGCCGACTGAACCGCTGAACCATTGGAGTCGCACCATGCATCTCGACCACTCCCACGATGAATCCACCGCCGTGAGCGCCGACGCCCACCGCCCCGACGGGCGGCGGCGCGCCCTGCGGATCGGCCTCGGCGGGCCCGTCGGCTCCGGCAAGACCGCCACCGTCGCCGCGCTCTGCAAGGAGCTGCGCGACGAGCTTGCCCTCGCCGTCGTCACGAACGACATCTACACCCGCGAGGACGCCGAGTTCCTGCTGCGCGAGGCCGTACTGCCGCCCGAGCGGATTACCGCCGTGGAGACCGGAGCCTGCCCGCACACCGCGATCCGCGACGACATCTCCGCCAACCTGGAGGCCGTGGAGGACCTGGAGGACGAGATCGGGCCGCTCGACCTGATCCTCGTCGAGTCCGGCGGGGACAACCTCACCGCCACCTTCTCCAAGGGCCTCGTCGACGCCCAGATCTTCGTGATCGACGTCGCGGGCGGCGACGACATCCCGCGCAAGGGCGGCCCCGGCGTCACCACCGCCGATCTGCTCGTCGTCAACAAGACCGACCTCGCCCCGTACGTCGGCTCCGACCTCGCGGGGATGGCCGCGGACGCCAAGGCCCAGCGCGCCGAGCTGCCCGTGATCTTCCAGTCGTTGCGGTCGGACGTGGGCGTCGGGCCCGTCGCCGCCTGGGCGCGCGCCCAGTACGCCGCCTGGACCGCGTCCGCATGACCGTGCACACCGTCGTGGCGTCCGGGGTGCGCGGCACCGCCCGTATCACCGCGCGGGGCGACGGGCGGGGCGGCACCGACCTGCCCGTGCTCGACGGCGAGGGGCCGATCGTGCCGCGCCGCACCCGGTCGGCCGGAGCGGGCGCCCGCGTCACCCTCGTCGGAGCGATGAGCGGCCCTCTCGGGGGCGATCACCTCACCGTCGAGGCCGCCGCGGAGGAGGGGGGCCGGCTGCACATCGGCTCGGCCGCCGCCACGCTCGCCCTGCCCGGGCAGTCGAAGGAGGCGGCGCGCTACGACGTGCGGCTCAGGGTCGGCGACGCGTCGGAACTGGTCTGGCTGCCGGAGCAGTTGATCTCCGTACGCGACAGTGATCTGCGGGTCACCACGCGCGCCGAGCTCGCCGCGGGCGCGAGCCTCGTGCTGCGGGAGGAGCAGGTGCTCGGGCGGACCGGCGAGGAAGCGGGCCGCCTCACCAGCCGCCTGACCGTCCGCCGCGCCGGCCGCCTCCTCCTGGACCAGGAACTCTCCTGCGGCCCCGGCGCCCCCGGCGGCTGGGACGGCCCGGCGGTCCTGGCGGGCAACCGCGCGATCGGCCAACTGGTCGTCGTGCGCCCGGAGTTCGAACAGTCCCCTCCTGGCCCCGCACTGCTCGGCGAAGCAGCATCACTCACGCCCCTCGCCGGCCCCGCGGTACTGGTCACCGCAATCGCCCCCGACGCCCTGCGGATCCGCCGCACCCTGGACGAGGCCCTGCGCACGCTCACCTGACCCCCTGACCCCCTGGCCGCAATCGCTCAGCGGAGCCCCTGCACCGGGCGGTTGCCCGCGTCCGCCCGGGGAAAGATGTCCCGTGCATCTCAGGGAGTCGGAGGGGGCTGCTCATGAGCGGTACATCACCGTCGCGTGACGACAGGACAGAGCCGGAGCAGGTGCCCGAGCGCGGATCCGGCCGCTTCAGCGACGGCCCTCCCGATCCCCTCGCCTCGCAGCTCGCCAAGGTCAACAGGGGAGAACGCATTTCGACTCCAGGAGACAACGCAAACGGCGCAGACCGTGACCCCGACGACGAGGCCCATCGGGGCCATGATCACAGCGGCCCCTTTGCGCAGAGGCGTCGCCGGAAGAACTGACGCACAGGACTGAGTCGCCCTCCGCCCACGGGCGTGGCGGAGGAGTTCGGCCGCGGCCGAACGGCAGCCTTGTGGTGGTGTCGGTCGGCTGTTCCCATGTGTCTGGGGTCTGGACTCGTATGGGGGCAAACGTGAGTGATCTCAGGGTCGTTCGGTGGAAGCGGCACGGGCAGGACCGGCTCTACGTGAATCTCCCTGACGGTTCCGCCGTGGCAAGGGCCGACTGCCGGACGGGCAAGGTCACGATCCTGGTCGAGCCGTATCGGCATGAGGCACTCAGGTTGTTGCGTCCGCTCCTCACGCGGCCTTCGCCTGCATCGAGATCCAGCGCCGCCGAGAAGCCAGAACCGCGTGGGCCCAAGCCGCGTGGCCCCAAGCCGCGTGGTCGCGAACCGCGCAGTGCGGCAGGGCGGGAAGCCGCTCCGGAGCTGCCTCCGCTGACGGCGCCGGACGATCTGGCCTTGAACCGGCCGGGGGAGGGCCTCAGGCGCCTGCTCGCCGAGAAGGGGCCCGGCCCTGCGCAGCGGGTGCTCTTGTGGTTGTTGCGGCGTGAGTCGGAGTGGGATTCGTGGCGTATGGGGCTCGCCGGTGAGCGTCGGGTCGGCGGCGAGTTACAGCGACTCTCGCGGTCCGGCTGGCGGGTGCTGCATTCCGTGCCGTTGCCCCGGGACGTGGACATCGACCATCTCCTGATCGGTCCCGGCGGAGTGTTCAGCATCAACACCAAGCGGCACTTCGGGAAGTCCGTGTGGGTCGGCGACGAGATGGCGAAGGTCGGTTACGGCCCGCCGCAGCCGTACGCACGCAAGAGCAAGGCGGAGGCCGCCCGAGTCCAGGCGGTGCTGGAGCGGTACGCCGGCATCCCGGTCCAAGTGCAGCCGGTCATCGTGTTCGTCGGCGTGACGAAACTGACCAAGGCGGCCACGCAGTTCACCGTCCGCGTGTACCGCGAGCGGGAAGTATCCGCGCTCGGCCCGCTCAGCGGGGTGCTCGATGCCGACCAGATCGAAGCGCTGTACGCGGTGGCACGACACCGGCGCGCTTGGCTGTCCGCCTGAGCCCTCGGGAGCCGTAGTCACGCAGATAGTCACGCATGCCGTGGTCGACACCTGGTTCCCCGCGCGACCAGGCCACCCCACCCGGACAAACCGCTCACCGGTTCCCCCGACCCGGTTATCGGATTGGTAAAGAAATACCTGTCCACTCTGTCGCACTGAACCCGTTGACCGACAGGATCCTCCTACTGTTCGAAAATCGACAGGTAAATCGACAGGGGGAGGAACCAGTTGAGACGCACCACAGCATTCGGCGCAGCCGGCACGCTGATCACGGGCTCGCTCATAGCGGGCGCGATCATGGCGCCGGTCGCCAATGCCGACGCCCGCCAGGGCAGCGGCAGCGCTGACGCCCGGCAGCGGACCAGCTCCGAGGCGCGCGGTGTCGCGCTCGCCGCGCAGCGTGCCGCGAAGGCCGGCATCGACTGGCAGGCGTGCCCCGCCGACTGGGGTCTGGAGAAGGCCGTCACGTGTGGCTGGGTGACCGTCCCGGTCGACTACGCCAAGCCCAACGGCAAGAAGATCAAGCTCGCCGTCGACCACATCGGCAGCACCGGGACGAAGAAGGAGCGCCAGGGCGCGCTCGTCTACAACCCCGGCGGCCCCGGCGGTTCCGGGCTCCGCTTCCCCAACCGCGTGGCCACCAAGTCCAAGCTCTGGGAGAAGACGGCCAAGGCCTACGACTTCGTGGGCTTCGACCCGCGCGGTGTCGGCCACTCGGCACCCATCTCCTGCGTGGACCCGCAGGAGTTCGTCAAGGCCCCCAAGCTCGACCCGGTGCCGGACTCCGAGGCGGACAAGCGCGCCCAGCGCAAGCTGGCCGCCGAGTACGCGGCCGGCTGTGCCGAGCGCAGCGGCGACATGCTGCCGCACATGACGACCCCGAACACCGCTCGTGACCTGGACGTCATCCGGGCCGCGCTCGGCGAGAAGAAGCTGAACTTCCTCGGCGTCTCCTACGGCACCTACCTCGGCGCGGTCTACGGGACGCTGTTCCCGTCGCACGTGCGCCGCATGGTCGTCGACTCGGTGGTCAACCCCTCGAAGAAGAAGATCTGGTACGAGGCCAACCTCGACCAGGACATCGCCTTCGAGATCCGCCTCAAGGACTGGATGAAGTGGGTCGCCAAGTACGACGCCACCTTCCACCTCGGGGACACGGCGGCGAAGGTCGCCAAGAACTGGGACAAGCTGCGCGCCGCAGCGAAGAAGGAGCCCCTGGGCGGAGTCGTCGGCCCCGCCGAGCTGATCTCCTACTTCCAGAGCGCCCCGTACTACGACTCCGCCTGGGTCGGGATCGCGACGAACTTCAGCAAGTACGTCGCCGGTGACGCCAAGCCGCTGATCGAGGCAGCCAGCCCCGACCTGTCGGTCACCGCTTGCAACAACGCCTCGGAGAACGGCAAGGC
>NZ_JBNNJZ010000201.1:0-13519 GCF_050270335.1 Streptomyces sp. NPDC059900 | reverse complement strand
TGCTTGGAAAGTCACTCTGCTGGGCAGTCACTAGGAAAGCCACGGGCTCGACCGGCTTCCTGCATCCCTGGCTTCCTATACCCCAGGTGGGTATAGGATACTCGATTGCTCGGGGGGCGTGCTGATCACTGTGCCTGATGGGCGACACTGGGGTCTGGCCGGTTAGCCGTGGCCGGATGATGCGCCTAGCATCAGCCTGACCGAATCCAAAGCACCCCGAGGACCCCACGTGCGCTTTCGTCTGACCCCCAGGGAGACGAGCTTCTACGACATGTTCGCCGCATCCGCGGACAACATTGTCACGGGCTCGAAGCTCCTGATGGAACTGCTCGGGGCCGATGCCTCCGCCCGAGCCGAGATCGCAGAGCGTATGCGGGCAGCGGAGCACGCTGGAGACGACGCGACACATGCGATCTTCCACCAGCTGAACTCCTCCTTCATCACGCCGTTCGACCGCGAGGACATCTACAACCTGGCCTCGTCCCTCGACGACATCATGGACTTCATGGAGGAGGCCGTCGACCTGGTCGTCCTTTATCAGGTCGAAGAACTCCCCAAGGGTGTCGAGCAGCAGATCGAGGTCCTGTCGCGAGCCGCCGAGCTCACGGCGGAGGCCATGCCGAATCTGCGGACGATGGACAACCTCACCGAGTTCTGGATCGAGGTCAACCGTCTGGAGAACCAGGCCGACCAGATCCACCGCAAGCTCCTCGCCCAGCTCTTCAACGGCAAGTACGACGCCATAGAGGTCCTGAAGCTCAAGCAGATCGTCGACGTGCTTGAAGAGGCGGCCGACGCGTTCGAGCACGTCGCGAACACGGTGGAGACCATCGCGGTCAAGGAGTCCTGAGGCCTCTCCATGGACACCTTTGCTTTGATCGTGACCATTGGCGTCGCGCTCGGATTTACGTACACGAATGGCTTTCACGACTCTGCGAACGCCATCGCCACTTCCGTCTCCACGCGTGCGCTGACGCCTCGCGCGGCTCTCGCGATGGCCGCCGTCATGAACCTCGCCGGCGCCTTCATGGGCAGCGGGGTCGCCAAGACGGTCAGTAAGGGTCTGATCGAGACGCCCGAAGGCAACAAGGGAATGTGGATCCTCTTTGCCGCCCTGGTGGGCGCCATCGTCTGGAACCTCATCACCTGGTACTTCGGGCTGCCTTCCTCCTCCTCCCACGCGCTTTTCGGTGGAATGGTCGGAGCCGCGCTCGCCGGTGGAATCGGGGTGATCTGGTCCGGAGTCCTCGACAAGGTCGTGATTCCGATGTTCCTTTCGCCCGTGGTCGGTCTGGTCGCCGGTTATCTGGTGATGTGCGCGATCATGTGGATGTTCCGGAAGTCCAACCCGCACAAGGCCAAGCGCGGGTTCCGTATCGCGCAGACGGTGTCCGCGGCCGGAATGGCGCTGGGACACGGCCTTCAGGACGCCCAGAAGACCATGGGCATCGTGGTGATGGCCCTGGTCATCTCCGACGTGCAGGACGCCGACGCGCCGATTCCGATCTGGGTCAAGATCGCCTGTGCGCTCATGCTCTCCGCCGGTACGTACGCGGGCGGCTGGCGCATCATGCGGACGCTCGGCCGCAAGATCATCGAGCTTGACCCGCCGCAGGGATTCGCCGCCGAGACCACCGGCGCGGGCATCATGTTCACCACCGCGTTCATGTTCCACGCGCCGATCTCGACCACGCACGTGATCACTTCCGCGATCATGGGTGTGGGCGCCACCAAGCGGGTCAACGCGGTGCGCTGGGGTGTCGCCAAGAACATCATTCTGGGGTGGTTCATCACGATGCCGGCCGCTGCCATTGTCGCCGCGGTCAGTTTCTGGATCGTGAATCTCGCGTTCCTCTAGGAATACGCGGGACAAAGAAAAGCGCAACGGAAAGGCCCGCCCCCCGGGAGCCAGGGGGCGGGCCTTTCTTTGTTGCCCCTGCGGTGGCACCGCCATGCAGCACCGCGGGGAGTGGGTGGGCTTTACCCGAGTGGGCTTTATCCGAAGCGGCCCGAGATGTAGTCCTCGGTGGCCTGCACGGACGGGTTGGAGAAGATGCGCTCCGTCTCGTCGATCTCGACGAGCTTGCCGGGCTGGCCGACCGCCGCGAGGTTGAAGAAGGCCGTACGGTCCGAGACGCGCGCCGCCTGCTGCATGTTGTGCGTCACGATGACGATCGTGAAGCGCTCCTTGAGCTCGCCGATCAGGTCCTCGATGGCGAGCGTCGAGATCGGGTCGAGGGCCGAGCAGGGCTCGTCCATGAGCAGGACCTGGGGCTCGACCGCGATGGCACGGGCGATGCACAGACGCTGCTGCTGGCCGCCGGAGAGGCCGGAGCCGGGCTTGTTCAGGCGGTCCTTGACCTCGTTCCAGAGGTTGGCGCCCTTGAGGGACTTCTCGACGATCGAGTTCAGTTCGCTCTTCTTGTACGAGCCGTTGAGCCGCAGGCCCGCGGCCACGTTGTCGAAGATCGACATCGTGGGGAAGGGGTTGGGGCGCTGGAAGACCATGCCGATCGTGCGGCGCACGTTGACCGGGTCGACGCCGGAACCGTAGAGGTCCTCGTCGTCCAGGAGCACCTTGCCCTCCACGCGGCCGCCGGTGGTGACCTCGTGCATGCGGTTGAGGGTGCGCAGGAAGGTGGACTTGCCGCAGCCGGAGGGGCCGATGAAGGCGGTCACGGAGCGGGGTTCCACGGTCATCGAGATGTCCTCGATGGCCTTGTGGGAGCCGTAGAAGGCGGTCAGGCCCGATACGTCGATTCGCTTGGCCATGGGGATCACTGCTTCTTTCGAGGGGGTACGAGAGGGTCGCTGAGTGGCCGCGTCAGCGGCCCGTCTTGGGGGCCTTCCAGCGGGCTACGCCGCGGGCCGCCAGGTTGAGGATCATGATGAAGCCGATGAGGGCCAGGGCCGCCGCCCAGGCGCGGTCGTAACCGGCCTGGTTGCCCGCCGCGTACTGCTGGTAGATGTACAGCGGCAGCGAGGCCTGCGAGCCTTCGAACGGGTTCGTGTTGATCATGGGGTTCACCCAGACCAGGAGCAGCACCGGCGCGGTCTCGCCCGCGATACGGGCGACCGCGAGCATGACGCCGGTCGTGATGCCGCCGATCGCGGTGGGCAGGACCACCTTCAGGATCGTCCGCCACTTCGGGATGCCCAGGGCCAGTGAGGCCTCGCGCAGTTCGTTCGGGACGAGCTTGAGCATCTCCTCCGTGGAGCGCACGACCACCGGCATCATCAGGATGGCGAGCGCCATGGCGCCGGCCCAGCCGGAGAAGTCGAAGCCCAGGATGAGGATCCAGAAGCTGAGGACGAACAGGCCCGCGACGATCGAGGGGATGCCGGTCATGACGTCCACGAAGAACGTGACGACCTTGGCGAGCTTCCCGCGCCCGTACTCGACGAGGTAGATCGCGGTGAGCAGGCCGATCGGCACGGCGATCAGGGAGGCCAGGAGCACCTGCTCCAGGGTGCCGAGGATCGCGTGGTAGATGCCGCCGCCGGGCTCGTCGTCGGCGATCACGCCCATGGAGTGGGTGAGGAAGTAGCCGTTGAAGACGGTGGAGCCGCGCTCGATGGTCTCGTAGATCAGCGAGGCCAGCGGGACGACCGCCAGCAGGAACATGACCCACACCAGCGAGGTGGCGAGGCGGTCCTTGGCCTGGCGCTTGCCCTCGACGGCCACCGCGGTGACGTACGAGGCGACGATGTAGAGGAGGGCCGCGATCAGGCCCCACTGGATACGGCTGTGCAGGTCCGCGCCCACGCCGATGGCGATGGCGATCGCGGCGGAGCCGAGGGCGACGACGGCCGGCGTCCAGCGCGGGAGCCGGGCACCCCGCAGGGTCGACGGCTGCTTGGCGATGGTCGTGGCGCTCATGCGTTGGCCCCCGAGTACTCCTTGCGGCGCGCGATGATCAGGCGGGCCGCGCCGTTGACCAGCAGGGTGATGATGAAGAGGACCAGGCCGGAGGCGATGAGCGCGTCACGGCCGTACTCGGTGGCCTCGTTGAACTTGCTGGCGATGTTCTGCGCGAAGGTGCCGCCGCCGAAGTCGAGCACGGAAGCGTTGATCACGAAGCTCGGGGAGAGCACGGTGGCGACGGCGATGGTCTCGCCGAGCGCGCGGCCCAGGCCCAGCATCGAGGCGGAGATGACGCCGGAGCGGGCGAAGGGGAGCACCGACATGCGGATGGTCTCCCAGCGCGTGGCGCCGAGCGCGAGCGCGGCCTCCTCGTGCATCTTCGGGACCTGGAGGAAGACCTCGCGGCTGACGTTCGTGATGATCGGAAGGATCATGATGGCGAGCAGGATGCCGACGGTCATCAGGGAGCGCGGGGCGCCGCCCTGGTACGAGAAGATCCCGGTCCAGCCGAAGTAGTCGTCGAGCCAGCTGTAGAGGCCGGTGAGGTTCGGGGCGACCACGAGGGCGCCCCAGAGGCCGTAGACGATCGAGGGCACGGCCGCGAGCAGGTCGATCACGAAGGCGATCGGCGTTGCCAGCTTGCGCGGCGCGTAGTGCGAGATGAACAGCGCGATGCCGATGGCGACGGGAACGGCGATCGCGAGGGCGATGACCGAGCTCACCACGGTGCCGAAGACCAGGACCGCGATGCCGAAGAACGGCTTGCCGCCGGTGGTCGTACCGGCCGGGTCCCACTCGAAGGTGGTGAGGAAGTTGCCCGTGTTCTCGGAGAGCGCGAGGGCCGCCCGGTACGTCAGGAAGGCCGCGATGGCGGCCATGATGACCAGGAGGGCGATGCCCGAGCCGCGCGAGAGACCGAGGAAGATCCGGTCACCGGGGCGGGTGGCGCCGCGGGCGGCACGCTTGGGCGTGACCGGCGACGGCTTGACGTCGTGGAGTGGCGGAGGCGAGGTCGTACTACTTGGTATATCCATGGGATTCTCCGGTCTGCGGAGCCGATCACCGCTTGTTCGGCGGGAGTTGCTCCTGGCGGCGGTGCACCGGACGGTGCGGCCGGCCCTGGTTCGCGGGGCCGGCCGCACTCGGTTCAGCTAGCTCAGGGCCGCGACGGTCGTGCGGACCTTGGCGATGATCTCGGCCGGGATCGGCGCGTAGTCGTTCTCCTTGAGGACGTTCTGGCCGTCCTCGCTGGCGATGTAGGTCAGGAAGGACTTGGTCGCGGCGAGGGTCTCGGCCTTGTTGCCCTTCTCGCAGAGGACCTCGTACGTCACCAGGGTGATCGGGTAGGCGCCCTCGGCGGTGGGCTTGTAGTTCAGCTCCAGGGCGAGGTCGTTGCCCTTGCCGACGACCTTGGCCTCGGAGATCGCCTTGGAGGCGTTGTCGACGGTGGCCTTCACCGGCTCCTTGGCGTCGGTCTTCAGGTCTACCGTGCTGATGCCCTCGGAGGCGTAGGAGAGCTCGAAGTACGAGATGGCGCCCTCGGTCTGCTTGACCTGGCCCGCGACACCGGAGGAGCCGTTGGCGGACTGGCCGCCCTTGGCCTCCCAGGACTTGCTGGGCTCGTGCGACCAGGCGGAGGGAGCGGCGCCCTTGAGGTACTTGGTGAAGTTGTCCGTCGTGCCGGACTCGTCCGAGCGGTGGAACGCCTGGATCTTGGTGCTCGGGAGCTTGGCGTCGGGGTTCAGCTTCTCGATGGCCTTGTCGTCCCAGGTCTTGATCTTGTCGTCGAAGATCTTGGCGAGGGTCTCGGCGTCCAGGACGAGGTTGTCCACGCCGGGCACGTTGTAGCCGACGGCGATCGGGCCGCCGACCATCGGCAGGTCGATGGCCTGGCTGTCCTTGCAGACCTTCTTCGACGCCGCGATCTCCTCGGGCTTCAGCGCCGAGTCGGAGCCCGCGAAGGCGGTCTGGCCCTGCATGAACGCGGTGATGCCGGCGCCGGAACCCGTCGGGTTGTAGTTCAGCTGAACGTCCTTGCAGGCGGTCGAGTAGACCTTGCGCCAGGCGTCGATGGCGTTCTTCTGCGCGGACGAACCGGAGGCGGCGAGCTGGCCCTTGGCGTCGTCGCACTTGATGTTGGCGTTGGCGGCGCTCTCCTTGCCGGAGCCGCCGCTGCCGCCGCTCGTGTCGTCGGAGCCGCACGCCGTGAGGGCCAGGGCGCCGGAGACGGCGATGGCGCCGAGGGAGAGGGCGCGGAGCCGGTTCTTGCGCTGAAGCTTCACTTTCGGGTTTTCCTTCCGGGAGCCGCCGGCTCGTTGCTGGCGGCGTGCGAGGTCTTCGTCGTACGAGGTCCTGCTGTTGTCCTGCGGTCCTGCGTTCTGCTGTCCTGCGGGTTCTGCGGTCTTACGTTGTGTTTGTACGGCTGAAATTAGGCAGGGCAGGTGAAGCGGCCGATGGGCAGGAGTGAACGGCGGGTGAACCTCGGCGGTCGGCCTGGTTAGGCCCCGCACCACGGAACGTAGTTGACCCGCTACGCCGGGTTGAGTATCCCCAGCAGGGCGTCGACGAGCTGCTGGTCACGGGGTTGCGTGAGTCGGTTGCGGGCCGCGGCCGGGGAGAGCCAGATGATCCGGTCGACTTCGCTGTTGGGCGTGAAGTGACCGCCCGTCGCCTCCGCCGCCCAGTAGCTGACCTCTTTGGGGCGGCCCTGGGCCTGGTAGCGGACCGTGGGGAGCCGGGCGCCGGGGGCGCAGAGGTGCCCGGTCTCCTCCTCGACCTCGCGCAGGGCGCCGGACAGGGCGGCCTCGGTGCGCTTCAGCTTGCCCTTGGGGTGCGACCAGTCGTCGTACTTCGGCCGGTGGACCAGGCAGATCTCCAGCTCCCCGTCGTAGGGGGAGTGGCGCCACAGGACGCAGCCCGCGGCCCGGACGACCTCGCCGTCGGCGTACGTCATGGGGTGCTCACCGCTTCCGTCTCGCGGAGCCAGGCCTGGTGGAACGTGAAGCGGGCCGCTTCCACCTCGTGACGCTGGTCGGCGTGCAGGACGCCGAGGGCGTACGCCGTCGCCGGGGCGATGCGGGGGGTGCGGGCGGCCGATGCGGCGGCTGATGCTGCGTCCGCGGCGTCGCGGTGGCGGTCGAGGGCGTGGCTCGCCTCCGCCAGGCGCGGGTCGTCGTCCGGGCTTCCGATGAGGACTTCCCTGGCGTACCTGTGCAGGCGCAGGAGGGCGCGGGTCTGGAGCCAGGGGGCGTCCTGTGCCTCGGGGGCGGCGTCCGTGTCGGAGGCGAGGCCGTGCGTCAGCGCTTCCGCGTTGTACGGGTGGCCCGCCTGGCCGAGCGGGAGCGCGGCGACGGCTTCCGCCAGCTCCTCCTCGGCCCTGGCCGCGAGCGGCTTCAGGTCCTCGAAGGCCCTGGCCAGCGGGACCTCGCTGGCCAGTACGGCGACGTTGTCCGCGACCGCGTGGAAGCGGGAGGAGCCGAAGGCTTGCAGCGCGGCGGAGTGGGCCCGCGTGCGGGCGAGGGTGAGCTGGCGCTCCAGCAGGGCTGCTGCCTTGGCTGCGCCCACCGTCAGACCCCTGGGAGTGCTGCCCTGGTCATCCGCACCCCGCGGTGTGGGCTGTGCCCACCCGTTCCGCCCTGCGGAACGCCTGCCCACAGCGGCAGGGGCGGGCTGTGCTCCGGCGGCCGTTTTGCCCACAGCGGCAGCGGAAGCCACGTCGGCCGTCACCGGTGCCGGTACCTGCGGTGTGCCCGAGAGGCGGTGCAGGGCGTCCAGGAGGCGGTCCAGGCGGGCCGCGTACGCGTGTTCGCGGGCCAGGGTGCCGCAGAGCCAGGCGAGTTCGGGCCGCAGCCCCGCCGCCCACTCCTGGTCGAGGAGCGGGCGGAACGTGTGCAGGGTGCCGCCGATGCGGCGGGCCGCGCGGCGCAGGGCGCGGGCCGCCTCCAGGGAGTCCTCCGCGCCCTGCGCGTCGGTCGTCGACTCGCGGTGCAGCCTCAGCGAGCGCAGGAACTCCGTTGCCTGGCCCTGAAGATAGGCCGACAGGACGTCGCCCGTGGTCGTCTCATGGTTTAGCTGTGCCACGCCGGCGCCTCCGGGCGTCTATGAGCGTCTCCTGTACGTTCCGCAGGGGCTGGCCCTCCGGATCCAGTGCGTGCCGGGTCCAGTTGCCGTCCGCGCCCAGGTGCCAGGAGGCGGTGGTGTCCGACATGCCGGTCTCCAGGAGCCGGTTGAGGGTCGCCCGGTGCGCCGGGTCGGTGACCCTGACCAGTGCCTCGATACGGCGGTCGAGGTTGCGGTGCATCATGTCGGCGCTGCCGATCCACACCTCGGGCTCGCCCGCGTTGCCGAAGGCGAAGACGCGGGAGTGTTCGAGGAAGCGGCCGAGCACGGAACGGACCCGGATCGTCTCCGAGAGCCCCGCGACACCGGGCCGCACCGCACAGATCCCGCGCACCCACACGTCCACCGGCACGCCCGCCTGCGACGCGCGGTAGAGCGAGTCCACGACCGCTTCGTCGACCATCGAGTTGCACTTGATGCGTACGTAGGCCGGGCGGCCCGCGCGGTGGTGCTGGATCTCCTTCTCGATGCGGGAGACGAGCCCGTCGCGCAGGGACTTGGGGGCCACGAGGAGACGGCGGTAGGTCTCGCGGCGCGAGTAGCCGGAGAGCCGGTTGAAGAGGTCGGACAGGTCGGCGCCCACCTCCTGCTTGGCGGTGAGCAGCCCCAGGTCCTCGTAGAGCCGTGCCGTCTTGGGGTGGTAGTTGCCCGTGCCCACGTGCGAGTAGCGGACCAGGGTGTCGCCCTCCTGGCGGACCACGAGCGACAGCTTGCAGTGCGTCTTCAGGCCGACGAGGCCGTAGACGACATGGCAGCCCGCCTCCTCCAGCTTCCGGGCCCACTTGATGTTCGCCTGCTCGTCGAAGCGCGCCTTGATCTCGACCAGTACGAGCACCTGCTTGCCCGACTCGGCGGCGTCGATCAGCGCGTCGACTATCGGGGAGTCGCCCGAGGTCCGGTACAGCGTCTGCTTGATCGCAAGGACGTTCGGGTCGGCCGCGGCCTGCTCCAGGAAGGCCTGCACGGACGTGGAGAACGAGTCGTACGGGTGGTGCAGAAGTACGTCGCGTTCGCGAAGGGCCGCGAAGATGTCCGGGGCGGAAGCGGACTCCACCTCGGCCAGGTCGCGGTGCGTGCCCGCGATGAACTTCGGGTACTTCAGCTCGGGCCGGTCGAGGGACGCGATGCCGAAGAGCCCGGTCAGATCGAGCGGGCCCGGCAGCGGATAGACCTCGGCCTCGCTTATCTTCAGCTCGCGCACGAGCAGGTCGAGGACGTTCCGGTCGATGGACTCCTCGACCTCAAGGCGCACGGGCGGCCCGAAACGGCGCCGCATGAGCTCCTTCTCCAGAGCCTGGAGCAGGTTCTCGGCGTCGTCCTCCTCCACCTCCAGATCCTCGTTCCGGGTCAGCCGGAACATGTGGTGCTCCTGGATCTCCATGCCGGGGAACAGCTCCGCGAGGTGCGCGGGAGCGGCGATGACGTCCTCGATGGGGACGTAGCGCTGGGGGGAGGCCTCAAGGAAGCGGGAGAGCAGCGGCGGAACCTTCACGCGTGCAAAGTGGGTGTGTCCCGACACCGGGTTGCGCACGACCACGGCGAGGTTGAGCGAGAGCCCCGAGATGTACGGGAAGGGGTGCGCCGGGTCGACCGCGAGGGGGGTCAGGACGGGGAAGATCTGCTGCCGGAAGAGCGTGAAGAGGCGGGACTGCTCCTTCTCGGTCAGCTCGTTCCAGCGGACCAGGTGGATGCCCTCGTCGGCGAGGCCGGGGGCGACGTCCTCCTGGTAGCAGGCGGCGTGCCGGGCCATGAGCTCGCGGGAACGGTTCCAGATCAGCTCCAGGACCTCGCGGGGCTGGAGACCTGAGGCCGAACGGGTGGCGACGCCGGTCGCGATGCGCCGCTTCAGGCCCGCCACCCGGACCATGAAGAACTCGTCCAGGTTCGAGGCGAAGATCGCCAGGAAATTAGCCCGTTCGAGGAGGGGGGTGTTCGGGTCCTCTGCGAGCTCCAGAACGCGCTCGTTGAAGGCCAGCCAGCTGCGCTCCCGGTCCAGGAACCGGCCCTGCGGCAGTTCCTGCCCGTCGTGCCCCACCTGGCCGTCCTCGTCGTACGCGTCGAGGTCGGCGTCGATGTCGGGGTCGAGGTCGGAGACCGCGGCGGACAGCGTGTGCGGGCGGTGAGCGGCGATGGAGCCTACGGAGGGCTGGGCGTGCTGGACCTGACCTTGCGTGCTGGGCTGGCTCATGGACCCATTCTTCCGCGCCGGGACACCGATAGGCGCGTCGGAGGATGCCGGGGTGAGATGAAGCTTCCCGTTCATGGGGAGAGGGTCGGGCACGGCGGGCTGCATTGAGCGAGGATCGCAAGGCAGTCTGAATCGCCGGTTACGGCGACATGACGTGCGGGACATGTGCCGGGGTCCCCCGGACGTCTACACGTCCGGGGGGTTGTTCTTCACGGGCCGGGGCTTCAGGCCGTACGGCGCCTGAGCACGCGGAACGCGGCGTAGGCGGCCGCGGCGGTGAGGGCGAGGACGATACCCGTCTCTATCAACTGGACGTACCAGAAGTGGGAGTAGGGGTGGTAGTCGGCGTACCAGCCGGTGATCTTGGTGTCGGAGGGGCAGGGGAAGTGGGCCATCTGCTCCGGCGAGCACTGCCCGGCCACGAACCGTTCACCGGCGGCATTGTGGACCCCCATGTCCATGATGAGCGAGGACAGGGGGAGGTCATGCATCGTGTAGCTCGTGCTCGTGCCAGAGGCGGGCCCGGAGATCGTCTGCACCGGGAACAGCTCCCACCGCACACTGCCCATGCCCAGCAGTACGAGGCCGGTGACGAGGCCCCCGGCGGCAAGGGCCACCAGCGTGCGACGCACCAGCAGGCCGACCAGTGCGCCGACCGTGACGCCGAGCAGGCAGTACGCGACGAGGGCCGGGCCGATGGACTCGTAGACGCCGCGATCGGCCCAGACCAGATCCGACATGCCCTCGTAGCCGGTCCGGCCGATCCAGAAGATCGCCATCAGGCCGAGCCCGCCGGCCACGCTCAGCACCGCGAACACCGTCAGCTTCGAGAGCAGCCAGCGCGCGGGCGACTGCGACTGGGTCCAGGCGAGCCGGTGGGTGCCCGCCTCCATCTCGCGTCCGATGACCGGGCCCGCGACGAAGGCGCCTATCAGGACGGGGATCAGGAGCATCCCCGTGGAGTAGTTCTGGAGGAACTCGTAGAACAGGTCCCGGGCGCTGGCGAAGCCGAGGAACGTCTCGCAGGAGCCGTCGGAGGTGCAGGCGCCGGTGGGCTCGGGGTAGGCGTAGACCGCCCAGCGGAGATAGCCGGTCACCACGGCCGCGAGTACGACCAGGCCGAGCCCCGCCCACAGCGTGCCGCGGTGCAGCCGGACGTCCGCCCAGCGCGTTCCGCGCAGGAGAGGGGCACTCATGCCGTCACCTCGCGCCCGGTACGAACCATGGTGCTCGGCGTGAGGAGCGCCGGGGCTTCGGGTGAACGCAGGTGGGCCAGCAACAGTTCCTCCAGGGACGGCTCTTCGACGTCCCAGCCTTCGCCGACCGGGCCCTCGGGCCGTATCAGCGCGGCCAGGCCGCGGCCGGTGGCGCGGGATTCGACGACGGTGTGCGGGGCGAGGTCCTCGACGGGGCGGCGCCCGGTGACCAGGGCGTGCGCGCCGACGAGGTCGTCGATACCGCCGCCGAGCCGCACCCGCCCGCCGGATACGAGCAGCAAGTGGTCGCACGATTCGGCCAGTTCGCCGACGATGTGCGAGGACATCACCACGGTGGTGCCGTGCTCGGCGGCCTCCGCCATCAGCGTCCCCATCAGCTGGTGCCGGGCCAGCGGGTCGAGGTCGGCCATCGGTTCGTCCAGGAGAAGAAGTTCGGCCCGCTTGCCCAGCGCGAGGGCGAGCGCGACGCGGGTGCGCTGACCCCCGGAGAGCGTGCGCACGCGCAGCGACGGGTCCAAGTCACCCTCGCGTACGACACGTTCGGCAAGGTCCGTGTCCCAGCGGCCGGGGTTCAGCTCGGCGCCGAGCCGCAGGGTGTCGGCGATGCTGAGCTGCGGATACAGGGGCTTGTCCTGGGCGACGTACGCGATGTGTTCGCGCGCGGTGGCCGGGTCGGTGCCGAGGACCGTGAGCGCGCCCCCGGTCGGCCTCAGGAGCCCGGCCGCGAGGGCGAGCAGGGTCGACTTGCCCGCGCCGTTGGGCCCGACGACCGCGCAGATCCGTCCGGCGGGCAGCCGGAAGGAGCAGTCGCGCAGGGCATGGCCCCGCCGCCCGTAACTCATGGCAAGCGCGGCCGCCTCGATGGCGGTGTCGGTCATGCGGAATCCCCCTTGGCTGCATGCTCTGGCTCTGACTCTGGTTCTGATCCGGTGAACTGCTCTTCGAGTACGGCGCTGAACAGCGCCGCGACGTCGTCCCTCTCCATGCCGGAGGCGCGGGCGCGGGCGGCCCACTGGCTCAGCTCGCCCCGCAGCGGAGAGTCGGTGGGCGTGGAGCCCAGTGACTTCCGTACGAAGGTGCCGAGGCCGCGGCGGGCCTCGACCAGGCCCTCGCGTTCCAGCTCGCGGTAGGCCTTCAGGACCGTGTTCGGGTTGATGGCCGTCGCCTCGACGACCTCACGGGCCGTGGGCAGCTTGTCGCCCGGCTCCAGCAGGCCCAGGCGCAGGGCCTGTTGGGTCTGCTGGACGATCTGGAGGTAGGTGGCGACGCCGCTGCGCCGGTCGATACGGAACTCGACCATGCCCTTGCACCACCCTTTCACTAATTGAGTAGTGAAAGGGTGGTGCAAGGGGGCGGTTCCGTCAAGGGGCGGCCTGTCTTGTAACGTCTGCCGCTCAGCATTGACGTGAACACGTATGGAAAGTCGGGGGACTTGCCTTGTCCATGCCTCCGCCGCCCCACGGCGGCTACCAGCAGCCACAGCAGCCCTACGGCCAGCCGCCGTACCAGGGCCAGCCGCCGTACCAGGGCCAGCCGCAGTACCAGGGCCAGCCGCAGTACCAGGGGCCGCCGCCCCAGTACGGCCAGCAGCCGCAGCAGCCGTACGGCCAGCAGCAGTTCGCACCCCAGCAGCCCCAGCCGCCTCAGCAGCCCCAGCGCCCGCGCGGCGGCGGTGGCGGCGGTTCGTTCAACCGGCAGTCACCGCTGATGAAGGTGGTGGTCCTGCTCATCGCCGGTGTCATCGCGGGCGTCTGGTGGTACACCAGCCGCGGCAACACCACGGGCCCCGGCAGCGAGGCCGCCAAAGCGCCGGCGGCCGCCGAGATCGGTGACTGCGTGCAGAACAAGGGGTCCACGAGCAGCCCGGACATGGAGAAGGTCGACTGCTCCGGTGCCACGGCCGAGTACAAGGTCACGAGCAAGTACGAAGCCGAGTGCGAGCCGGGCGAGTCCCGCTACGAGCAGACCCGGCGCGGCCGGGTGCAGTACAGCATGTGCCTGAAGCCGCTCGACCCCAAGTAGGGGAAGGCAGGCAGGCAGGAGCAGAGGAAGGGCGCGGGGGGGCCCGGGGGGCCCCCCGCCCCGCCGGGGTGGTATACAAAAATACGAGCCCCCCCGCCAGGTTGACCG
>NZ_JBNNJZ010000200.1:0-13572 GCF_050270335.1 Streptomyces sp. NPDC059900 | reverse complement strand
CATCGGCAGCGAGAGCGAGCCGTAGGGCATGGGGCCTCCTTGTCCGCGGCGTTGGCGGTCACGATAAATCGTTGACAGCCCCGGAGCCGCACCGTACGGTGTATAACGGTTCTGTTGTCGCCGATAGGAGTAGGACGTTGCTCGTCTGAGGTCTGGAGTCACCGCGTCACACGGCTCGGCCGTGTGCGTAGCGTGCGACCTCGGCGTACGAGCCGTCCCCGGGCGCAGGGCCCTTTTTCCGCCCTCGCCTCCTGATGACGCTGCTCCTGTCCTGCCGTCGCGCCCCGCGGTGTCCCGAAACGCGTTGCCCCTGACCGCGCTTCATCTCACGCAACCGCGAGGACCACATGTCTACTACCCCCACCTCCATCACGTGCACGTCGCTCGACTTCACCTGGCCGGACGGCACCGGTGTCTTCGACGGACTCCAGGTGGCCTTCGGGCCGGGCAGAACCGGCCTCATCGGGGTCAACGGATCGGGAAAGTCAACCCTGTTGAAGCTCGTCGCCGGTGAGCTCAGGCCGTCCGACGGCGCCGTCCGCGTCGCGGGTGACATCGGGTATCTGCCGCAGAACGTCACCCTCGACACCGGTCTGCGCGTCGACGAAGTGCTCGGCATCGCCGCGACCCGCGCCGCCCTGCACGCCATCGAGTCGGGCGACGCGGCCGAGGAGCACTTCACGGCGGTCGGCGACGACTGGGACGTCGAGGAGCGCGCGGTGGCGACCCTCGATCAGCTCGGCCTCGGCCACATCGGCCTGGACCGCACCACCGGGGAGGTCTCGGGCGGCGAGTCCGTGCTGCTGCGCCTCGCCGCGCTGCTGCTGCGCCGCCCCGACGTGCTCCTGCTCGACGAACCCACCAACAACCTCGACCTGTACGCCCGTCGGCGGCTCTACGCGGCCGTCGACGCCTGGTCCGGAGTCCTGGTCGTGGTCAGCCACGACCGTGAACTCCTCGACCTGGTCGACCAGATCGCCGATCTGCGGGACGGCGAGGTCAAGTGGTACGGAGGCAACTTCACCGCGTACGAGGAGGCACTGGCCGCCGAGCAGGAGGCGGCCGAGCGCATGGTGCGCGTCGCCGAGTCGGACCTGAAGAAGCAGAAGCGCGAACTTGCCGACGCACAGGTCAAGTTGGCCCGCCGCAAGCGGTACGGCCAGAAGATGTGGGACACCAAGCGCGAGCCGAAGGTCGTCATGGGCGAGCGCAAGCGCCAGGCCCAGGTGTCCGCGGGCAAGCACCGCATCATGCACGAGGAGAAGCTCACGGAGGCGAAGGAGCGCCTCGACGACGCCGTCGAGGCGGTGCGGGACGACGACGAGATCCGCGTCGACCTGCCGTTCACCGCGGTGCCGCCGGGGCGCACCGTCCTCACGCTGCGGGAGCTCTCCCTGCGCTACGGAGCCCGGGTGAAGGGCGAGTTCGAGCTGCGCGGCCCCGAACGGGTCGCCCTGGTCGGCCGCAACGGAGCGGGCAAGACCACCCTCCTGCGCACCGTCGCCGGGGAGCTGGACGCCGTGGAAGGAGAGGCCCTTGCGCATGTCCCGCTGCGATTCTTGCCGCAGCGGCTCGACGTGCTCGACGAGGAGCTGACCGTGGCCGAGAACGTCAAACGCTACGCACCCGACGCCACCAACAACCGGATCCGGGCCCGCCTGGCCCGCTTCCTGTTCAAGGGGGCGCGGGCCGACCAGCGGGCGGCGACCCTCTCGGGCGGCGAGCGGTTCCGGGCCGCGCTGGCGGCGCTGCTGCTCGCGGAGCCCGCGCCACAGCTCCTGATGCTCGACGAACCGACCAACAACCTCGACATGGCGAGCGTGAAGCAGCTGGCCACGGCCCTGGAGTCGTACGAGGGAGCGCTGATCGTGGCCAGCCACGACGTGCCGTTCCTGGAGTCGATCGGCATCACACGCTGGCTGCTCCTGGACGGCGAAATGAAAGAAATCACGACAGAAGATGTCGGGTATTTTGGCTAGCTTCGCGTGTATGCACCAATACATCACGATCACCGGAGCCCGTGAGAACAACCTCAAGGAGGTGAGCCTGCGCATCCCCAAAGACCGGCTCACCGTCTTCACCGGCGTCTCGGGGTCGGGGAAGTCGTCGGTCGTGTTCGACACGATCGCGGTCGAGTCGCAGCGCCAGCTCAACGAGACCTTCACGTGGTTCGTCCGCAACCGGCTGCCGAAGTACGAGCGGCCGCACGCGGACACCATCGAGGAGCTCTCGCCCGCGATCGTCGTCGACCAGCGGCCGATCGGCGGCCACTCCCGGTCGACGGTGGGCACGATGACGGACATCTACTCGGTGATGCGCGTGCTGTTCTCCCGGCACGGCACACCGAGTGCCGGTCCCGCGACCGCGTACTCGTTCAACGACCCCTCGGGCATGTGTCCCCGGTGCCACGGCCTGGGCAAGACCGTGCGGCCCGACTACGACCGCATCCTGGACCCCGCCAAGTCCCTGGCGGACGGCGCGATCGTCTTCCCGCCGTTCACCGCGGGGACCTGGCAGGGCCAGACGTACACCAACACCCCCGAACTGGACCCGCACAAGCCGGTGAGCCGGTTCGGCGCGCGGGAGCGGGCGTTCCTGATGCGCGGCGGCAGGAAGGGCACCAAGGTCGGCGTCGACAACACCGGCGGCGCACGGGACATCGACTACGAAGGGCTCGCCGACCGCTTCGAGCGGCTCTACCTCAACCGCGATCTGTCGACGCTGAGCCAGCACACCCGCGATCTGGTCCAGCGCTTCCTCGTCGAGGGCGAGTGCGACGCCTGCGCCGGGGCCCGGCTCAACGAGGCGGCGCTCGCCACCCGTATCGGCGGGCTGAACATCGCCGACTGCGCACGCATGGAGGTCACCGACCTCATCGCCGCCCTGGAGCCGATCGACGACCCGGTGGCCGGACCGATCGCGGCGGCCGCGGTGGCGGCGCTGGAACGGATCGAGGCGATCGGCCTCGGCTACCTCAGCCTCGGCCGCGAGACGTCCACCCTGTCCGGCGGCGAGGGCCAGCGACTGAAGACGGTGCGGCACCTGGGCTCCAGCCTCACCGGCATGACGTACATCTTCGACGAGCCCAGCGTCGGCCTGCACCCGCGTGACGTGGGGCGGCTCAACGACCTGCTGCTGCGGCTGCGCGACAAGGGCAACACCGTCCTGGTCGTCGAGCACGACCCGGACGTGATCGCCGTGGCCGACCATGTCGTCGACATGGGGCCCGGGGCGGGCACGGGCGGCGGTCTGGTCGTCTTCGAGGGGACACCGCAGGAGCTGCGGCACGCGGACACGCTCACCGGACGGCACCTGCGGCGCTCCACGGGCGTCAAGGAGAGCCCGCGCGAGGCCATCGGCGGCCGCTGGGTCAAGGGCGCCGACCTGCACAACCTCAAGGACCTCAGCGTGCGCGTGCCCACGGGGGTGCTCACCGCGGTGACGGGCGTGGCGGGCTCGGGCAAGAGCACGCTGGTGTCGCGGGCGTTCGTCGCCGGGCACCCGGACGCCGTGGTCGTCGACCAGTCGGGCATCGGCATCTCGGGCCGCTCCACCCCGGCTACGTACCTCGGGATCATGGACTCGCTGCGCAAGCTGTTCGCGCGCGAGACCGGCCGGGAGCCGCGGCTCTTCAGCTTCAACTCCGCCGGCGCGTGCGAGAGCTGCCAGGGCCGCGGGGTCATCTACAGCGACCTGGCGTTCATGGACCCGGTGACGACGACCTGCGAGGCGTGCGAGGGGCGCCGCTTCAAGGAGGAGGTGCTCCGGCTGACCGTCGGCGGCAACTCGATCGCCGACGTGCTCGACATGACGGCCGAGCGCGCCCTGGACTTCCTCGCGGCGGTCGACGGCACGGGTGTGCGCCGCCGGCTGCGGGCCCTGCACGACGTGGGGCTGACCTACCTGACGCTCGGGCAGCCGCTGAGCACCCTGTCGGGCGGCGAGCGGCAGCGCATCAAGCTGGCCACGCAGCTGCACCGCACCGGCACGACGTACGTCCTCGACGAGCCGACGACCGGCCTGCACATGGCCGACGTGGACGGCCTGCTCGCCCTCCTCGACCGGCTCGTCGACGCGGGGAACACCGTGGTCGTCGTCGAGCACAACCTGGAGGTCGTCAAGCACGCGGACTGGGTGATCGACCTGGGCCCCGAGGGCGGCAAGCACGGCGGCCGCGTCGTCTTCGAGGGCACTCCGGGCGAGCTGACCGGCGCGGAGGGCTCGTTCACCGCCGCTCATCTGCGACGAGACCTGGGCCTGGACCCCATGCACGCTGCATGATGTGCGGACACCCCCGGCCCGGCGCGCGCCGGGCGGGGGCGCCCCCCGCCGCTGCACCCGTTACGGAGAGCCTCCCGTGCCCAGCAGGAAAGCGCTGATCCGCCGGCCAGGACCACGTCTCGCGGAAGGCCTGGTGACGCATGTCGAGCGGACCCCGGTCGACGCGGGTCTCGCCTTCGACCAGTGGGTGGCGTACGCGGAGGCGCTGCGGGCGCACGGCTGGGAGACCGTCGAGGTGGAGCCCGCCGACGACTGCCCGGACTCGGTCTTCGTCGAGGACGCGGTCGTCGTCTTCCGCAACGTGGCGCTGATAGCCCGGCCCGGCGCGGAGTCCCGGCGCGCGGAGACGGCGGCCGTGGAGGAGGCGGTGGCCCGGCTCGGCGCCTCCGTCAACTGGGTGTGGGAGCCCGGCACGCTCGACGGCGGCGACATCCTGAAGGTCGGCGACACGATCTACGTGGGGCGCGGCGGGCGCACGAACGCCGACGGCGTCCGCCAGCTGCGGGCCGCCTTCGAGCCGCTGGGGGCACGGATCGTGGCCGTCCCCGTCAGCAAAGTCCTGCACCTGAAGTCGGCGGTGACGGCGCTGCCGGACGGCACCGTCATCGGCTTCCCGCCGCTCGTGGACACTCCCTCGCTCTTCCCGCGCTTCCTGCCGGTGCCCGAGGAGTCCGGGGCGCACGTGGTGCTGCTCGGTGGCGCAAAACTGCTCCTTGCGGCGAGCGCGCCCAAGAGTGCGGAGCTGCTCGCGGACCTCGGTTTCGACCCGGTGCCAGTGGACATCAGCGAGTTCGAGAAGCTGGAAGGCTGTGTGACATGCCTCTCAGTCCGCCTCAGGGAGCTGTACGCCTGACCAGTCCCGGGGCGGGTGGGGCGCGCGGGGCTTTCGGGACCCCCTGACTCAGCCACTTTACGGAGGGCTTAACCTACGGCAACGTAACCTACGACACCGTAGGTAGGTAGCACCCGCTCGTGCTGCCGCGTAACCCCTGCGCACGTAATCCGCAAAAAACTCCCGTCCCCCTGGAGCCCCCGTGACGATCACCTCTCCGCAACTCGGCAGCACGGACGACTGGACCGACGCCCGGTTGCTGTTCGCCCTGGAAGAAGTGGTCGAGAAGGAGCTCAACCGCCACCTGAAGGTGGCCAAGGACTGGATGCCCCACGAGTACGTCCCGTTCTCCGACGCCCGCAACTTCCCCGGCCAGTTCGAGGACGGCGAGGCCTGGGAGCCCGAGCAGTCCAAGGTGACCGACATCGGCAAGGTCGCCCTGGTCGTCAACCTCCTGACCGAGGACAACCTCCCCAGCTACCACCACGAGATCGCCTCCCTCTTCGGCCGCGACGGCGCCTGGGGCACCTGGGTGCACCGCTGGACCGCCGAGGAGGGCCGCCACGGCATCGTGATGCGCGACTACCTCCTGGCCTCGCGCGCCGTGGACCCGGACAAGCTCGAGCAGTTCCGCATGGCGCACATGGCCGAGGGCTTCGAGTCCGACAACCGTCACTCGATGCTGCACTCCGTCGCGTACGTGGCCTTCCAGGAGCTCGCGACCCGCGTCTCGCACCGCAACACGGGCCACCAGTCGGGCGACCCGGTCTGCGACCGCATGCTGGCGCGCATCGCCACCGACGAGAACCTGCACATGGTCTTCTACCGCAACCTCCTGGGCGCGGCCTTCGAGCTCGCCCCCGATCTGACCATGCAGTCCGTGCGTGACGTGGTCGTCAACTTCCGGATGCCCGGACACGGCATGCCCGGCTTCGAGCGGGCCGCCGCGCAGATGGCGATCGGCGAGATCTACAACATGCGCATCCACCACGACGACGTGATCCAGCCCGTCCTGCGCTTCCTGAAGGTCATGCAGATCAGCGGGCTCGGCCCGGAGGGTCTCAAGGCGCAGGAGGAGCTGGGCCTGTACATGAACGGGCTGGACTCCGAGGCCGCCAAGTTCGACGAGAAGCTGGCCGCGCGGAAGGCGCGGATGGCGGCTCGGGGGAAGTAGCCCATCCGGGCAGGTGGGCGGGGTCCGGACCGCCGCTTCGCGGCAGATTTCCACCCGCCCGCCCACCCGTTCACCCCGCGCCTACTCGCGGAACGTGCACACCGACAGCGCCGCGTCCCGTACGTCCGGGACGTCGTGCGCCCGCAGGGACACGAGCAGGGCCCGCCAGGGCGCGGGCCAGTTCGTCCGCTCGCCGAGCCCGTCGGTCAGGGCCAGGGCGAACAACCCGTTGGCGTGGCCGCCCGCCGTCGCGAGGCGGCGCGCGACCGGCAGCAGCACCGCCGCCTCCCCCGGATACTCCGTGTCCGTGAGCCGCTCCCCCAGCGCGATCGCGGACCGCATCGCCAGCGCCGGGCGCCCCTCGTGCAAGCGGGCGAGCCGCAGCAGGGCCTCGCCCACCTCCTCGGGCTCCCCGCCCACGTCGAGGGCCGCCACGAGGATCTCCGCGGCCTGCGGCACGTGGTCCGCGTACCCGGCGAGGAGGCTGCCCGCGGCCAGAGCGGCTGCCCGGTACGGCTCGCCGCCCTCGGCCAGCGCCTCGGCCACGTACTCGATCCGCCGCCGGGCGGGCAGATCCCGGTCCTGCGCGTCCTGCGGCGCACCCGTGTCGGAGGACGCGAGCGCCGCGAGGGCCCCGCACAACACCTCGCCCCCGCGCGGCGCGGTCGCCGACGCCGTCACCAGGCCCCGCGCCGCCACCTGCCACGTGGCGCGCCGGCCGAGGTCCGCGGTCGCCTCCGCGAGCACCGAGGCCGCGTCCGGGGACCAAGGGGCCCACCGCGCCAGTGCGGGAAGCGCGAGGGCGGCTGCTTCGTCGTCCTGCGTGCCCACCACCTCGCGCACGAGTCGCGCGTACCGCTCCCGGTGTTCCGCCGCCAGGTCGAGCGGCCGCACCCGCAGCACGGCCGTCCGCAGCACCGGCTCCGCCCCGGCGGCATCCCGCAGCAGCTCCCACACCCGCTCCTGGCCGAGCAGCCCGCCCGCGAAGGCGACGCACGCCGCCCGTACGTCGCGGTGGGCGTCCGGCGCCCCGTAGGCATCGGCGAGCAGCGCTGCCGCCTCGGGTGCGGGAAGGCGTACGGCGGCGAGGCGGGCGGCCTCCTTGCGGCTCGTCACCTTCTTGCCGGGCCCGCACAGAACCTCCCGCAGCAGCGCCGCGAGCCGGGAGGGCGGCACATGGCGTGAGGCCCGCGTCGCCGCGTACACCGCGACCCGCGCCCGTTCGCCGCCCGCGTGCGCCAGCAGCTCGGGCAGCGCGTCCCCCGGCCGCGAGATATGGGCGAGGGCACCCAGGGCCGCCTCGGCGAGCACGGTGTCGGTCGATCCGGTCCAGCGGCGTACGGTCTCCTCCCCCGCGCCGGGGATGTACGCGCTGCGGGCGATCGCCGCGGCGCGGTCCCACCGCGGGAGCCCCGCGTCACCGGCGGCCTGCTGCAACTGGCTTGCGAGCGCCCGCTGTTGACGTGGCAGCCAGCGGCGGATCTGCGCGGCGCCGGCCGGCACGGTCCAGGCCGCGCCCTTGGTCAGGAATCGCCCGTACGGCGGCGTTCCGGACAGGAGTTGGTCGAGCAGGTCGGTGCGGCGGGCGCACAGCACGGTGTGGACCGGGGCGAGTACGCCCGTCGAAGGCTCCTGCGCCAGGACGCGGGCGACGCGTTCGTCACGGGTCGCGGGCGGCTGAAGCCACAGGCCGATCGCCCGCGAAACGGTCGCGTTGCTGCCGAACCGGATCGCCTGCCACAGGAGTTCCTGCAACTCCGCCATCCCGGCGGAGCGTCGGCCGACCGCGTGGGCCAGGGCGAAGGCGAGGCTGTAGTCGGCCTTCTCCGCGCCCGCCTCGATCCAGGGGCGCAGCGCCTCGAACACGTCATGCTCCTGACCGCGCCGCAGGGTGCGGTCGAGGCGACCGAGGTCGGCACCGCCGGTGTTGCCGGAGATCCGGACGAGCGTGCGCAGCGCCCAGTTCACCAACTCCCGCTGTCCTCCCACGGCGTGCTCGCGCAGCACGGCGACGGCCAGCCTGCTGAGACTGCCGCGGGTGCCGTGCGAGGAGTCGCGGGCCGCGACGGCGTCCGCGGATATCCGGTCGAGGAACGGTTCGGCGTCGGCCCCGAAGAGGGCGGGCCCGGTCTCGGCGAGCGCGGCCAGGGCGGCCGAGCGGACGGGGTCCTGCTCGTTCGCTAGGCGGGTCATCTCTTCGAGTACGGCGGCGACTTGGGACTGCTCCCCGGAACGTGCGGCGTTGCGGACGAGCAGCGGCCACGCCCGGGCGCGGTCATCGGCGGCGGGCCGCCGGGTCGCCGCAACGAGCCGGTCGCGTACTTCCGCGCAGGGCAGGAACGACTCGGCCAGCAGTACGGAACTCCAGTGCGCACCTTGGGCCTTGGCCTGCTCAGCCATGCTCCGCGCCGCGTCGGCCACCGCGCTGCGGGGCAGCGCGCCGAGCAGGACTCCGTCGACGGTGCCGAAGGCGGGGCCGCGTCCCTCGACGGCCCGCGCGTGCACGGAGGCACGCTCGGCGGGCGGGTGCGCGAGCATCAGCCGTGCGAGGTCGCCGGAGTCCTCGGCCACGGCGCGGGCGTAGTCGAGAAGTCCGGGCGCGCCCGAACGGGCGAGCTTGCGCAGCACGGCGTCCGTGAGCACGCCGCTGCGCCGCAGGGACCACCCCCGGGTCCCGGCGAGGATCGCCAGGACCCGTCCCGGAGCCGCGTCGGCCAGCACTCCCAGACGCGGGCGCAGTTGATGGGGAAAGAAGCTGGGCGCGAACTGTTCCAGGAGGTCGAGCACGCGCGTCGGCTCCGCCTTCGCGGCGGACGCGACCCCTGCCGCGTACCGCTGCCACCACCCGTCCCGCAGCGCCTCGGGCAGCGCGGTCAGCTCACG
Organism: Streptomyces sp. NPDC059900; assembly: GCF_050270335.1. Lineage (NCBI taxonomy): Bacteria > Bacillati > Actinomycetota > Actinomycetes > Kitasatosporales > Streptomycetaceae > Streptomyces > Streptomyces sp. NPDC059900. Next base: position 4,402 of record NZ_JBNNJZ010000200.1, on the reverse strand, counting down.
CGCCGCCACGTCGAGCAGCACATCCGCATGCCGCCTCGCCAGCGGCCGCCAGCCCCGTACGGCATGGAAGAGATCCGGGAGCAGCCGCTCCACCACGGGATCCGAGCAGCCCGGGAGCAGCCTTGCCGCCTCCGCGTCGCCCCAGTCGCGCCGCAGCGGGCCGATGAGTCGATCGGCGAGTGCGGTGCGCTGCCCGGTGACGATCGCCCGCAGCAACTGCCTCCGCACCGCTTCGGGGGCGTCACCGAGGGCCGCCTCGAACGCGGCGTCCGGGACCCCGTGGCTCTGCGCCACCCGCAGCGCATGTCCCCGCACGAAGGAGTCGGGGTCGGCGATCCGCGCCCCGGTCCACTCAGTGTCCCCGCCGGCGCAGGCCAGCAGGACGGCCACCCCGCGCTCGTACGGCCCTGTGCCCTCGAGTTCCTCCAGGACGGACCGCAGCGCGCCGCGCCCCGCGAAGTCCCGCGCGCTCTCGGCGATCTCACGCATCCGCCGCGGGTACGGGAGGGGTTCGAGGTCGGAGAGCAGATAACGTGCGGCGGTCTTCTCGGGCAGTGCCATGCGCGGATTCTGCCCGCAGGGACCGCCCCGGGGACAGCGAATTGCTCCGCCGGATGGGGGCGGGACGGCTGGAGTCGAACCAGCGTGTTCCGGTTTTGGAGACCGACGCGACAACCTCTGCGCTACGTCCCGCCTTGCTCCGGATCGTATCGTCCGGCTACGGGGCCGGGCCGGGGGCGCGCGAAGCTGCGCCCCGTAAGGGGCGCGGGGAACTGCGCGACAAGCCCCCACCGCCCCGCAGGGTCAGTCGCTCCCCCACCCGCCAAGGCACCCCCGCACCCCCCGCCCCCCCTCAGCCCTGCAGACTCCGCACAGCGGCAACGTCCGCCGGGACGGAGGGCGGGGCGACATCCGCGGCGAACGCCGCCAGCCGCCGCTTCACGCTCGCCGCGATCCCCTGCCCGAGGACGAACCGCGTGGGCGTACGGGCCTGCCCGGCGGTATCCAGCAGCCGGTGGGCCTCACGGCTGCGCATCCCGGTGTGGCTGAGCACCAGATGGGCCAGGCGGTGCTCGGCCCCGGCAAGGCTTCCGGCGATGGCCGCGGCCGCCGCATCGTCGATGCGATTGTCCGCCGCGCCGAGCGCCCCCGCGGCCCGTACCCGGCCGAGGTCGAGCAGCTCCACCCCCGCCGGCACGGCCGCCGCGACGAGACCGGCGGCGCCCCGCGGCCCGATGCCGTTGCTCGCGACGGAGAGGCGTTCGAGCGCACCGCACGGAGCACGCCCGAGGGCCGCCGCGATCAGCAGCGCTCCCTCGTCCCCCAACTCCGCTGCGGATACGTACAGTTCACGCACGCCTCCCCCGGCAACCAACGCGGCGAGCGGCGCCGCGCCCGCCGTTCCGAGCGCGTTGCCGCCCAGGAAGACCCGCTCGACACGCCGACCGGTGTCCGCCGCCGCGAGCAGCGCGTCGACGAGGACCGCCGCCCCGGCCGCGTCGAGCCCGGTCTGCACCAGGTCGAGCGTGCGCAACGTACGTACGGATGCGATGAGTTCGCCCGCGGCGGCGCCTCCCGGCGGCCCCAGCGGATTGCGCTTGAGCCAGAGGCCGGTCACGACCTGCGGCGAGGCCCGCAGCTGGTCCGCGACGCGGCAGGCGCCGCTGGCGGTGATGCCGTTGCAGCCCAGGTACAGCGTCTCGACGCCGGTGGGACCCGCCTCGCCGCTCGCGGCCTCCGCCGCGATTGCCGCTCCCTCGTCCCCCAGGCCGTCCGTGCCGAGCAGCAAGTGCCGTACGGGAAAACGGACTTCCGCGCCCTCTCCCCGGAGCGCGTCGGCGACCAGCGCGGCGCCTTCCGCCCCGAGCGACTGCTTGCACAGGTCGAGGCGTCCGTCCGGAAGGACCGTGCCCGCCTCGAAGTCAAGGCGCCCCTGCGCGGGATGTCCGCCGCGCAACCAGGCCAGCAGCGGCCCCAGTTCGACCGCGGGGCGCGGCACGACCGGGGGCACCCCCGCGAACTGTCCGCTGCCGGGCTCCACGCCTACCACTCCGCCTCCCGGTAGTCCTTCAGGAAGACCCCCGAGACCGGCGCCCCCGCCTCGCCCCGCACGATCGGGTCGTAGATCCGGGCCGCGCCGTCCACCACGTCCAGCGGCGTCCGGAAGCCCGCCCCGGCGATGCGGTCCTTCTTGGGGGCGGGGTTCTCGTCGGTGATCCAGCCGGTGTCGACGGCACACATGTGCACGCCCTGTCCGGCGAGTTCGGCCGCGCTCGTGCGGGTGAGCATGTTCAGGGCGGCCTTGGCCATGTTCGTGTGCGGATGCCCGGCCGTCTTGTTGCGCACCGCGAAGCGGCCCTCGACCGCCGTGACATTGACGATGTACGTACGGGGACGGGGCGAGGCCAGCAGCAGCGGCAGGAGACGGTCGCAGAGCAGGGCCGGGGCGAGCGCGTTGACCAGCTGGGTTTCCAGGACCTCTGCGGGGTCGAGGCCACCGAGCCGGGCGGACCAGGAGTTCTCCGGCGAGGGGTCGCGCAGCAGCCCCGTCTCGTCGACCGCACCGAGCAGATCAGCGTCGCCCGCGGCACCGGACCCGGCCAGGACCAGGGCGAGCGCCCCCGAAACCCCGGAAGCCCTCGATACCCCCGGACCGGCGGAAGCGGCGGAAGCGGCGGAAGCATCAGAAGCGTCCAGCGCCCGCATCGTCCGGAACCCCGGCGCACCCCGCGCCCCGGCAGGCAGCCCCGCCGGCTCGCGGGCCGCAAGAGCCGCGTACGCCTCGGGCGGCCTGCGTACCGTCTGCGCCGCGTTGTTGACCAGGATGTCCAGCGGCTCGCCCTCCTGTCGCAGCTCCTCGCACAGGCCGAGCACTTGGCGCGGGTCACGCAGGTCCACGGCGAGCACCGTGAGCCGGTCGAGCCACTTCTCGCTGCCCGGCACCGCCCGGAAGCGGCGTCGCGTGTCGTGCGGGAAGCGGCTGGTGACCAGGAGTTCGGCGCCGTCGCGCAGCATCATCAGGGCCAGCTGGAAGCCGATCTTCACCCGGCCGCCGGTGAGCAGCGCGCGGCGTCCGCTCAGATCCGTGCCGAGGGCACGCCTCGTACGGTTGTCGGCGGCGCATCCGGGACAGAGCCGGTGGTAGAAGGAGTCGACCTGTCGATACGACGCCTTGCAGACATAGCAGGGCCGTGGCTTGCGGAAGACACCGGCGGCGCCCTCGGCGACCAGCGGCGCGTCCTCACGGCGGTCACCGGCCCCGGTGGCGGTCGCCGCCATCACGGCCGCGTCGGCGGCGGAGAGTTCGGCCCCGCGCGCCTTGCGCCTGCGCAGCCGTCCGTCGCGGGCGAAGGACGCGGCGACCTGCTCGGCGCGCAGCCGCACCGGGTCGTCGACCGGCAGCGCACGGAGCCTGCCGACCACGTCGTGGAAGACCGCGAGGTCCGCCTCGCTGATCCCGCCGCTCTCACCCATCAGCCCCGCCCCGCCCGTACTGTCCGCTCGTGGCCCCGGCCGGATTCGAACCGGCGTATCCGCCATGCCGTGGCGGCGAGTCTGCCTCTGCTCTACAGGACCTCGCACCCGCGCGGACCAGGAGACTTCGGTCCGCCCGCGCTCCCGGATCTTAACCACGGCAGGACCGCCGCGCCGAACGGATTTACGACCGCCCGCCCCGGTGCAACGGTGTGCAGCGGGGGTGGAACCCATGGCACAGACCCATGAGTGGATGTTCTACGAGGTCATGTGGCGAGGCTGGGCGGGACGGGCGCAGATCCCCTATCCCGTCCCGTGGTGGGCGCAAGCGGCCTTCCGGCGCTGGAGCGACGACTTCGACCGGGGAACATACGAGTCCAAGGAGGCTGCCTTCGCCTCCAATGCCCTGTACCGCTACTGGCACATGGTGGGCGTCAAGGACCACCGCCAGGAGTCCCTGATCGGGCAGGCGGGCGAGATCGAGCCGGTCTACGACAAGTACTGCCTGTCCTTCTTCTTCTACTCGCCGTCTACCGGAGCGGTGCACCTGCCGCAGCTGACGGACGCCGGGGCCGTCGGCCAGCGCATGGAGGCGCCGCATCTGCCGGTGGTCCTGACGACGTTCCGCACCGCCGACGGCACCGAGTTCGTGCAGCGGACGTTCGGAACGGCTGTCGGGCCCCGGCAGCGGGACCTCGTGGTGACCCGGCTGACCGTGGGTAGCGCGACCGGGCAGCCGCGCGAGGGCTGGTTGTGCGCGGCCCTCATGCCCGCGGGGCCGAGCGGCTTCCAGCGGCACGACCGCAACGGCCGCCAGATCACGGACCGGCGCCTGACCTATCTGCGCCATCTGCCCGACGAGGCCAGGGTGGAGACCAACAGCGGCTGGGGGCCGGTGTTCGACACGCCTCCCGAGCAGTACGGCGTG
>NZ_JBNNJZ010000199.1:0-13619 GCF_050270335.1 Streptomyces sp. NPDC059900 | reverse complement strand
TATTAACACCCCCCTCCCGCAAACCTCGTTTTCAAAATGTCTGGGGGGCTGGTTTTTTTTTATAAGCCACCGGCGGCGGGGGGGGGTGTCCCCGGGCCACCCCCCCGCCCTTCCTCATTTCGTCCGGCGCTCAGGACTCCGTGCGGTACATCAGGTCCGTCTCGTGCGTGATGAACCCGAGCCGCTCGTACACGCTCACCGCGGCCTTGTTGTCCGCGTCCACGTACAGCATCGCCGTCGGCAGGCCCGCCTGCGCCAGGTGGGTCAGGCCGATGGTCGTCAGCGCCTTGCCCAGGCCGCCGCCCTGCGCGCCCGATCGCACCCCGAGGACGTACACCTCGCCGAGGCCCTCGTCCGCGTGGACCTTCGTCCAGTGGAATCCGACGAGCTCGCCGTCCTTCTCGGCCAGGAAGAAGCCCGCCGGGTCGAACCACGGCTCGGCCTTGCGGTCGTCCAGGTCGCGCTGGGTCAGGGAGCCCTGCTCGGGGTGGTGCGCGAAGGCGTCGGCGTTCACCGCGAGCCAGGCCGCGTCGTCCTGGCCGGGGACGAAGGGGCGTACCGAGACGCCATCGGGAAGGACGGGCTCGGGCAGGTCCAGGTCGCCCAAGGACCGCCGCATCTGACGCAGTTCGCGGAAGAGGGTGAGCCCGAGTACCTGGGCCAGGTGCCGCGCCGCCGAGTGCCCGCCGTGCGCCCAGATCCGCAGCCGCCGGCCCGACTCGGCGAGCAGCGCCGTGCCGAGCGCCCTGCCGTGCCCGCGGCCCCGGTGCGCGGGGTGCACGACGAGCTCGGCGGCGGGGGCCTCGATGGGGTCGGTGTCCTCCAGCTGCGCGTACCCGATGAGCTCGCTGCCGACGGTGAGCAGCAGATGCCGCACCCCGTCCCGCTCCCCGCCGCGCAGCTGGAGCCGCCCCTGCTCGGACACGGCCTGCTGGCCGTCCGTGCGGGCGGCTTCCGCGATCAGCCCGAGCACGGCGTCGGCCTGGTCGGAGGTGAGGGCGGCGACCGTGTCGATCTGCCGCAGGGAGGCGGGAGGCTGCTGCTCGTCAGTCATGGAGTCGAGGGTACGGCGGCGACCGCCCGTGGAGCAGATCACGGACGTACTCGCGGCCCGCGGGGGAGCGCACCACGGCGTACGCGCTCCCGGCACCGCTCCCGGCCGCCTTCGCCCCCGTACGCCGGCACGGATTTCCCGGCGGGGCGGGAGCGCCCCCGATGGCAACCACCTCGTAACCCGTAACCCCCTGTCGCGCTACGCGCGTTGACTTTAGGCTGCGCACGGAGTTTCACACCCTCAGCCGTCTCACACCTCTCCCAGGGGGACACGTGCCAGCCACACCTCAGCCACGTCGGCCAAGACGCCGCGCCACCCGGGTGCTCGCCGCCGCTGCCGGTCTCGCCACGCTCGGTGCGCTGGTCGCCGCGCTGCCCGCGAACGCCGGGCAGGACCACGCAGGCAAGGCGGGTGCGTCGGGCAAGAAGCGCACCGTCGACGTGCAGCTGCTGTCCTTCAACGACTTCCACGGCAATCTCCAGCCCCCGGCGGGATCGTCGGGCCAGGTGACGGAGAAGCAGCCCGACGGGACCGAGAAGAAGATCGACGCGGGCGGCGCCGAGTACCTCGCCACGTCTCTTCGTACGGCCCGTAAGGGCAACCCCTACAGCGTCACGGCGGCGGCCGGCGACCTCATCGGGGCGAGCCCGCTGCTCTCCGGCCTCTTCCACGACGAGCCGACCGTCGAGGCGATGAACAAGCTCGGCCTCGACGTAACCAGCGTCGGCAACCACGAGTTCGACGAGGGGGCCAAGGAGCTGGCCCGTATGCAGAACGGCGGCTGCCACCCCAAGGACGGCTGCTTCGAGAAGGGCAAGGAGTTCAAGGGGGCGGACTACCCCTACCTCGCGGCCAACGTGACCGACGAGAAGTCGGGCAAGCCCATCCTCAAGCCGTACTGGGTGTGGAAGCACAAGGGCGTGAAGGTCGGCTTCATCGGCGTGACCCTGGAGGGCACGCCCGACATCGTCTCCGCCGACGGCGTCAAGGGGCTGAAGTTCCACGACGAGATCGAGACGGTCAACAAGTACGCCAAGATCCTCGACAAGCAGGGCGTGAAGTCGATCGTCACGCTCATCCACGAGGGCGGCGTCCCCGCCTCGCAGACCTACAACTACAACTGTGACTCGCCGGGCGCGGGCGACGGCATCTCCGGGCCCATCACCACCATCGCCAAGGGCATCACGCCCAAGGTCGACGCCCTGGTCACCGGGCACACGCACAACGCGTACGTCTGCACCATCCCGGACCCCTCGGGCAAGCCCCGCATGGTCACGTCGGCCTCCTCCTTCGGGAAGCTCTACACGGACACGACGCTCACGTACGACCGCAAGACCAAGGACATCGTCCGTACGAGCGTGAAGTCCGCGAACCACGTGGTCAGCCGGGAGCAGGCGAAGGCCCCCGACATGACCTCGCTCATCTCCCGCTGGGACAAGCTGGCCGCGCCGGTCGCCGACAAGCCGGTCGGCTACATCTCCGCCGACATCCCCGGCCGTGGCGCCTCAGTGCCCGAGGCGCCGCTCGGCGACCTGATCGCGGACGCGCAGCTCGCGCACGGCAAGTCGCTCGACCCCGAGACGGATCTGGCGCTGATGAACCCCGGCGGCATCCGCTCCGACCTCGTCTTCAAGGCGAGCGGGAGCGAGGGCGACGGCGTCGTGACGTACGGCGAGGGCTTCACCGTGCAGCCGTTCAGCAACACCGTCAATCTGGTCGACCTGACCGGAGCGCAGCTGATCACTGGGCTCAAGCAGCAGGTCAGCGGGTCGAACGAGGCATCCCCGAAGATTCTGCAGATCTCGGACGGCCTGACGTACACGCTCGACATGACGAAGTCGGGCGCCGATCGTGTCGTGACGGACTCGATCAAGCTGGGCGGTTCGGCGATCGACCCGGCCGCCACGTACCGTGTGGCGATGAACTCCTTCCTGGCGGGCGGCGGCGACGGCTTCGCCGAGCTCGGCAAGGGCACGAAGCCGCTGGTCGGCAGCGATGACCTGAAGGCGTTCAACGACTACCTGACGGCCAACTCCACGGCGGACAAGCCGATCGCGCCGCCCAAGGCGGACCGGATCACCATCGTGAAGTGAACGACCCGTTAACAGGGTCACAGAGTAAGCGGCCCATATCGGTCGTTACTGGACGTAAGGCTTGGGGTGGGGTGTGAACGTATGGTGAAATCAGCTGATGCGTTCCCCCCACCGCATAGCCACGCTTCCGCCCGATCACAACCAGGCCTATCCGTCTGATGGTTGGCACGCCGAATCGGTTCCCCCAGAAGCATCTGAAGAGGCGGTAGAGACCACCGCCCCGCTCAACCCGTACGACGAGCTCGCGGCCCTCGCGACGCCGAACCCGCTGGAGCAGTTCCTCCACGAGGCCGACGATGAGGGTGAAGCCGACAAGTCGGACGCCCCCTGGCAGCCGCCGAACCACCGCCGCGGCAATCGCGGCCGAGGCCGCCGCCGGACCCGGTTCGCCGGGCTGCCGCTCGCCGCGAAGGCTGTCGTCGCCCTCGTCGTACTCGCCGCCTTCCTCGCGCTCGGCGACCGCTGGGCCCTGCTCTACGCCGAGCACGAGGCCGCGGACAAGCTCAAGGACTCCATGCACCTGAGCGCGGCTCCCGAGGTCGAGATCGAGGGCTTCCCCTTCCTGACCCAGGTCTTCGACAAGCGCGTGGACAAGGTCAAGGTCACCGTCCCGGACGTCGCCGCCGACCGGATCTCGCTCGCCCAGGTCTCCGCCACCGCCAACGACGTGAAGATCACCGGCGACGGGGCCACCGACATCAAGGGCGCCCGCATCAGCGAGATGAACGGCGAGGTGCTGCTCTCCTTCGACGACCTCAACCGCGAACTGGGCGCATCGCAGGTCACGTTCACCGGCCACGGCCACGACCAGGTGCTCGCGCGCGGCACGCTGCCCGTCGCGGGCCACGACCTGAAGCTGCGCGCCGACGCCCGCATCGAGCGCAACGGCGACCGCGGCATCTCCACCGACATCGGCAGGATGAGCCTCCAGATCGGCGACCTGGCCACCTACCGGCCCGGCACCCGCGAGTCCGAGGGCCTGCACCTCAGCCAGGCCTCCGCCGACCGCCTCTCCAAGGAGACGGCCAAGGCGAAGGCGCTGCTCTCCGTGCCGTCGATCGTCAAGCGGCTCGGCGTGTCGGACTCCGTGGTCAGCGGCGCCCTGAAGAGCGACACCAAGCTGAACGAACTCGTCGGCTCCCCGCGCTTCGTCAACGACGTGATGGGCCTCAACCTCATCGACGTCGCGATGGGCCACCCCGAGCTCCTGAAGAAGCTCGGCCTGGACCCGGCGCTGCTCAAGGGCCTCTCCCAGCTCACCCGCCCCGTCCTCGCCGACCGCCTGACCCTCGCCTTCCAGCTGCCGAAGCTGCCGGGGGACGGGCACGTGTGGCTCAAGGACGTGAACGTCCAGAAGGACGGCATCCGGGTGCGGCTCACGGGCACGGGGCTGAGCATCGGCAAGTAGCGGGGTTACGCGGTGGCGGCGGGGGGCGGGGTGGGCGCTCCCGGCAGCCGGACGGTGGCCACGGTCCCGCCCTCGCCACCGGCCCGCTCGAGCGTGACCTCGCCGCCCGACTGGTGCACGGTCCGCGCCACGATCGACAGGCCGAGGCCCGATCCGGGGAGACTGCGGGCCGACGGGGAACGCCAGAACCGGTCGAAGACGTGCGGGAGCTCGTCGGCGGGGATACCGGGGCCGTGATCGCGTACGGTCAGCGCGCCGTCCTTCAGGGCCACCTCGACCGCGGAGCCGGGGGGCCCGAACTTCACCGCGTTGTCCAGGATGTTCACGATGGCCCGCTCAAGGGCCGGGGGCTCGGCGCGTACGTACCAGGGGGCGAGGTCCGCGGCGAACGTCAGCTCGGGGCCGCGCAGCCGGGCCCGCTCCAGGGCCGCCTCCACGATCTCGTGCAGGGCGACCACCTGCACCTTGCCGATCTGCCCCGCTTCCGTGCGCGACAGCTCCTGCAAGTCGCCGATCAGCGCCGCCAGTTCGGTCATCTGCGCCGTGACGGAGGCGAGCAGGGCCTTGCGGTCGTCGGGCGGGATGGCCCGTCCCGTCTCCTCGCTGCGGGCGAGCAGCTCGATGTTCGTACGGAGCGAGGTGAGGGGGGTGCGGAGCTCGTGCCCCGCGTCCGCGATGAGCTGCTGCTGGAGGTCGCGGGACGAGGCGAGGGATGCGGTCATGGAGTTGAAGGAGCGGGAGAGGCGGGCGATCTCGTCGTCGCCCTCCGCGGGGATCCTGAGGTTCAGATCCTCCGTGCGGGCCACGTGCTCCACGGCCGCGGTGAGCTCATCGACCGGGCGAAGCCCGGTCCGGGCCACCCACAGGCCGGCGGCGCCTGCGCCGAGTACGCCGATGCCGGCGACCAGCGCGAGGACGAGGATGAGGTTGTCGAGGGTGTCGTCCATCTCGCTGAGCGGGCGGGCGACGGTGACGGCGAGGCCCTGGGGGCCGTCCAACGGGTAGGTGAGCACCCGGTACTTGTCGCCGTTCGACGCGGTCGCGGTGTGATAGACCTCGCCGGACTCGCGCTTGGCGACCGCGGTGTCCTCGTCGGTGACCTTGATGGACTGCGTGCCGACGATGACGCAGTGGCCGCCGTGCTGGTCGACGACCTGGATCGTCTGCTTGAACAGGTTCGGGTCGTCCTTGTCACGGATGACCGAGCGCTGGCAGTTCCCCTCCAGGTCGATCCGGCTGGCCACCACGTCGGCACGGACCCGATTGGTGCTCAGTGCGTCGTCCAGCGAGTTCATCAGCGCATTGCGCACCACGAACCAGCAGGCCACCGCCGCCGCTGCCACGGCGACCGCCACTGCGAAGGCGACCAGCATCGCCAGCCGTGACCGGAGCGGCATGGCGCGGTACCGCCGTACAAGACCTTTCACTCGGCGCCCCCACCGGACCCCGGACGCAGCACATACCCCACACCCCGCACCGTATGGACGAGGCGGGGCTCGCCGCCCGCCTCCGTCTTGCGGCGCAGGTACATGACGTACACGTCGAGGGAGTTGGAGGAGGGCTCGAAGTCGAAGCCCCAGACCGCCTTCAGGATCTGCTCCCGTGTGAGCACCTGACGAGGATGCGCGAGGAACATCTCGAGGAGGGTGAATTCCGTGCGGGTCAGCTCCACCGTGCGCGCCCCGCGAGTGACCTCACGGGTCGCGAGGTCCATCCGCAGGTCGCCGAAGGCGAGCGTGTCGCCTTCCTCGGCCTGCCCCGCGGTCGCGGCGTACGAACTGCGCCGCAGCAGGGCCCGGATGCGGGCGAAGAGCTCGTCGAGCTCGAAGGGCTTGACCAGGTAGTCGTCGGCGCCCGCGTCGAGCCCCGTGACGCGGTCACCGACCGTGTCGCGCGCGGTGAGCATCAGGATGGGCGTCAGGGAGCCGGTCGCGCGCAGCCGCCGCGCGGCGGTGAGGCCGTCCATGCGGGGCATCTGGATGTCGAGGACGACGAGGTCGGGACGGTAGGCCGCCGCCTTCTCCAGCGCGTCGGCGCCGTCGACGGCGACCTCGGTGCCGTAGCCCTCGAAGGCGAGGCTGCGTTGCAGCGCCTCCCGCACCGCGGGCTCGTCGTCGACGATCAAGATGCGCTGCTGCTGCTCGCCTTCGGCGGGGCTCATCGGCTGTGACTTCCTCGAGTACGGATCCGAGCGCGGTTCGGACGTGTCGGACGGGGCCGGTATCAGCCTCGCACGCGCGCGCGGGGCTTGCGGCGTGCGGCGGGCCGGGACGCTGCCGTGGCCACTTCGGGGGCGCGCTCCCGCGAGGCGCCGTGCAGCTCGCGGGCCACGGCGAGGGGGAGGCCGAGTCCCGCCGGGTCGGTGTCGGGCACGCTGCCCCAGCCGATGGTGGTGGCCAGGGCGTGCCGGGCGCGGTTGACGGTGATCAGGGGTCCGGGCATGGCGGCCTCCAGGTGCTCCGGGGGAGGGGGGAGTGGTCGGGGTCAGTCGGTCGAGCCGGCCCGCAGGGTGTCCAGGTCGGCCTTGACCGTGTTTATCGGGATGGCGAAACCGAGGCCGACGCTGCCGGAGGAGCTCGACTGGGCGCTCTGCGACGAGGAACTGGGCGAGTACATCGCGGAGTTGATGCCGACGATGTTGCCGTTCATGTCGATGAGCGCGCCGCCGGAGTTGCCCGGGTTGAGCGAGGCGTCGGTCTGGAGGGCCTTGTACGTGGTCTTCGACGACCCGGTGTCGCCGTTGAACTGCTCGCCGCCGTACTCGAACGGCCAGCCGCCGCCGCCCTGCTGTTGCTGCTGTCCCTGGTCCTCGTCCGTCGACACGGTGACGTCGCGGTCGAGGGCGGAGATGATGCCGCTGGTGACGGTGCCGGTCAGGCCCTCGGGGGAGCCGATCGCCACGACGTCGTCGCCGATCTTGACGTTGTCGGAGTTGCCGAGGCTCGCGGCCTTGAGGCCGGAGGCGTCCTGGAGCTTGATCAGCGCCAGGTCCTTCTTGCTGTCGGTGCCGACGACCTTGGCGTCGTACGACTTGCCGTCGTTCGTCGTCACCTTGACCGACGTGGCGCCGGAGATCACGTGGTTGTTGGTGATGATCTCGCCGTCGTCCGTGATGATCACGCCGGAGCCGGTGGCCTCACCGGAGTTCGACTTCGCGCTGATCTCAACGATGCTCGGGCTGACCGCCTGGGCCACGCCGGAGACGGTGCCCTTCTGGCTGGTGGGCACGACGTTCGTGTTGGTGGCGCTGGTCGCCGTGCCGTCCTTGCCGGTCAGCTCCTGGAAGGCGTACGCGGTGCCGCCGCCCACGGCCGCTGCCGCGATGGCGACGGCGGCGAGGAGGGCGAGGGGCCCCTTGGCCCGCCGGCGCGGGGGCTTCGGGGGCGCTTCCGGTGCGAAAGCGGGCGGGGGCGGGTACGCGCCCTGCGTACCGCCATGGTGAACAGGCGCTGACGACTGCTGCTGCTGGGGGTACTCGCCGCTGTTTGTCATGGGATCTAGGCTGCGGGGCGTTCATGAGAGGGGTCTGAGTACGCCCTGAGAACACCGGTAGAACCTCGTATGCCCCATATAAAGCCGCCGCTTCGCGGCGAATCTTTCCTGCCCACCCAGCCGATTACCCCGCATCTGCCCTCCGCCATCGCCGACGCATCGGTGCGGAAAAGGCTCAGCTGCAGCCGCAGGACTGCCGGACCACAAGGCGTGAGGGGAACAGCTTCAGGCGCTCCCGGCGCGAACCGGCGACCCGGAGCCCGTCGTCCAGGACGAGATCAACCGCCGCGCGAGCCATCGCGGGCCGGTCCGATGCCACGGTCGTCAGCGGCGGGTCGGTGAGCCCCGCCTCCTTGACGTCGTCGAACCCGGCGACGGCCAGTTGGTCCGGTACGTCGATACGAAGCTCCCGCGCGGCCCGCAGCACACCGATGGCCTGGTCGTCGGTGGAGCAGAAGACGGCCGTCGGCCGATCGGGGCGGGCAAGCAGCTTCAGCGCCATCTGATACGCGTCATAGCGGTTGTACGGAGCCTCGAAGAGCCGCCCCTCGACCGAACGCCCGGCCTCCTGCATCGCCCGCCGCCAGCCCTCGACGTGGTCGGAGACGGGGTCGCCGACGGTCGGGGTCTCGGCGGTGCCGCCGACACAGGCGACGTACTCGTGCCCGTGTTCCAGAAGGTGCCGCGTGGCCAGCTGCGCGCCGCCGAGGTCGTCCGTGACGACGGCGACGTCGTCGATCGCCTCGGGCCGCTCGTGCAGGAGCACGACCCGCGCGTCCCACGCGTCGATCTCCGCGGCGGCCTGATCCGTCAGACCATGGCTGACGAGGATCAGCCCGGAGACCCGCATGCCGAGGAACGCCCGCAGATAGTGGGCCTCGCGCTCGTCCACGTAGTCCGTGTTGCCGACGAGGACCATCTTTCCGCGCTCGGATGCCGCCTGCTCCACGGCATGCGTCATCTCCGCGAAGAACGGCTGCCGCGCGTCGGGCACGATCATGCCTATGAGGTCGGTCCGCCGCGACGCCATGGCCTGGGCGACCCGGTCGGGCCGGTACCCCAGCTCTTTGATCGCGGCGAGTACACGCTCGCGCGTGGCCGGGGCGACCGGCCTAGGTCCGTTGTTGATGACATAGCTGACGACGGCGGTGGAAGTACCCGCAAGTCGTGCAACGTCATCCCGAGTCACCTTGGCCACGCGCGGAGTCTACGCGGATGGAACTACCGCTGGGCAGGGCGTACGGCAGCTTCCTTCGGCGCGGACGCGGCGGGTGCCGCCTCGCGCTTCGGGATCTCCCGGTGCTCGCCCTCGGCCTTCGGGGCCGCCGCCTTCGCCTTCTTCTCGTCGGCCGCGCGTTCGACCTTCTCCGGAGTCACGAAGCGGTAACCGACATTCCGGACGGTTCCGATGAGCGACTCGTGCTCGACGCCGAGCTTCGCGCGAAGGCGCCGTACGTGCACGTCGACCGTGCGCGTGCCGCCGAAGTAGTCGTAGCCCCAGACCTCCTGGAGCAGCTGGGCCCGCGTGAAGACGCGGCCCGGGTGCTGCGCCAGGTACTTGAGCAGCTCGAACTCCTTGAAGGTCAGGTCGAGGACCCGGCCCTTCAGCTTCGCGCTGTACGTCGCCTCGTCCACGGAGAGATCGCCGTTGCGGATCTCCATGGGGGAGTCGTCGGCGGTGATCGACTGGCGGCCCATCGCCAGGCGGAGGCGCGCCTCGACCTCGGCGGGGCCCGCCGTGTCGAGAAGCACGTCGTCGATGCCCCAGTCGGCGGTGACGGCCGCGAGGCCGCCCTCCGTGACGACGAGGACCAGCGGACAGCCGGGTCCCGTGGAGCGCAGAAGCTGGCAGAGGCTGCGGACCTGAGGCAGGTCACGGCGGCCGTCGATCAGGATGACGTCGGCACCGGGGGTGTCGACGAGGGCCGGGCCTTCGGCGGGGGCGACCCGCACGTTGTGCAGCAGCAGGCCGAGAGCGGGGAGCACCTCCGTCGACGGCTGAAGGGCATTGGTAAGGAGCAGCAGAGAACTCATCGCTGCTCACCCGCCTGGGTCGTCCTACGGTTGTGCACGGTTCGCTCGCCCATAACGTCGGTTCCTCCTCGGTCCCTGCGAGGACGTTTACGGCACTGCTTCGTACTGATTGCTGCCGTGCTTCCAGGGCCCGCGCCCCGGGCCCTGCACGCCGTCGTGGACAACGTGCCTGAAAGCACGAAAGGACCCGGGGGCTTCGCTGCCCGGATCCTCTGCCAAGGAGAATAGCCCACATGACTTCCGGTCCGGCAGGCCAAGAGGCGGGATCTTCTGTGCCGCCGATCACTCGCACTCCGCCCCGCGTTCAACGCCGCGCAACGCTCCGTACACAGGACGGAGTCGCCGTCGAGGCGGTCTACGAGCCCGGTCCCGACCCCGCGGGGGAGCTCGCGATCGTGCTCGCGCACGGCTTCACGGGCGGCATCGACCGGCCGCACGTGCGCCGCGCGGCCGGGGTGTTCGCCCAGCGTGCGGCCGTGATCACGTTCTCCTTCCGGGGCCACGGGGCGTCCGGCGGGCTCTCCACGGTCGGCGACCGCGAGGTGCTCGACCTGGCGGCCGCGGTGGAGTGGGCCCGGTCCTTCGGCCACACACGGGTGGTGACCGTGGGTTTCTCGATGGGCGGTTCCGTGGTGCTCCGGCACGCGGCCCTGGCCGGCGCCGCGCACGGGGGGCGCACGGAAGCGCGGGTTGACGCCGTGGTCGCCGTGAGCGCTCCGGCCCGTTGGTTCTACCGGGGGACGGCGCCGATGCGGCGGCTGCACTGGGTGGTGACGCGGCCCATGGGACGCGTGGTGGGCCGCTTCGGCCTGCGCACGCGAATCCACCCGCACGAGTGGGACCCCGTCCCCCTCTCGCCGGTGGAATCGGTCCCGCTGATCGCGCCGACGCCGCTCCTGATCGTGCACGGGGACCGGGACCCGTACTTCCCGGTGGATCACCCCCGGATGCTGGCCGCCGCCGCGGAGGGCGGGGCCGAGCTCTGGCTGGAGGCGGGCATGGGGCACGCGGAGAACGCGGCGGACGACGCACTGCTCGGTCGGATCGCCGAGTGGGCCACGGCATCATGGACGTCGGCAATCGCCGAAGGGTCGGCGATCGCCGGAGGAGAGGAGCTGTGATGGTGAACGGCACCATTCGCTATTGGGCCGCGGCCAAAACAGCCGCAGGTGTCGCGGAGGAGCCGTACGCCGCGACGACGCTGGCCGAGGCGCTCGACGCGGCACGCGAGCGACACCCCGGTGAGCTCGTCCGTGTACTGCAACGATGCTCGTTCCTCATCGACGGCGACCCCGTGGGTACCCGCGGGCATGAGACGGTACGGCTGGCCGAGGGCGGCACGGTCGAGGTGCTCCCGCCGTTCGCAGGAGGGTGAGCAGCGATATGAGCGATCCACGCCATGAGGGATACGGGTACGGGGACTACGACCCCTACCGCCAGGAATATCCCCCTGAGCAGGCGCAGCAGCCCTATCCGCCTGAGCAGCCGCACCAGCAGCACCAGCAGTATCAGCAGCCACAGCCTCAGCCCTACGCCCCTGAGCAGCAGTACGCCCAGCAGCAGTACCAGTACCCGCAGCAGCCGCAGCCGCAGCAGCCCTACGCCCGGGACGCGTACACCCAGCAGTGGGAGGGGCAGACCTGGGACACCCAGATCCAGCCCTCGCCCGTGGTGGACGTGACGGAGACCGCGTATCTGCCTCCGCAGGGGTATGGACAGCCGATTCCGGAGCCGCAGCCGATGCCGCAGCCACATCCGCAGTACGACGTGGCCGCGGCGGACGAAGCCCCCGAACCGGTCCCCGCCACCTACGGCCCCGCCACCACCACCGGCAACGCCCGTATCACCGACGCCCAGCGGGCCCGCGCCGAAGGGCGGTCGCCGATCATAGAGCCGGGGATCCAGCCCGCGGCCCTGACCGCGGTCCTGGGGCTGCTGCTCGCCGGTACCGCCGCCGTCGGCCAGTACGCACTGCTCGTACCGCTGATCCTGCTGCAAGCCGTCACCGCCGCCGGATGGTTCCGGCTCAACGGGATGTGGCCCGCCCGGCAGGGCATCGCGCTCGCCTTCATGGGCGGCGTCGTCGCCGACATCGCGCTGCTCGCCACCGGCAAGGAGAACGCGCCCGCCGCGATCCTCGGCACCCTGGGCGTATGGGTGCTGCTCGTGCTCGTCCTGCAACTGCGCAGCCGCGCCTCCGCCGACGAGCGGATGGCCGGTCTCATGGCGACCGTCGCCTCCTCCGCCCTCGCGATCATCGCGACCGGGCACCTCGCGGCCCCGGACGACGCCGTGACGGTGGGCGGCATCGCCGTCGCGGTCGCCGTGATCGCCCGCGCGCTGCCCCTGCCGACGCCCGCATCCGTCGTCGTCGCGCTGCTCGCGGCCGCCGGTGCCGGGATCGCCGTCGGCGGCATGACGGACTTCGGCAGCAAGGGCGCGCTTCTCGGCCTCGGCGCCGGTGTCTGCGCGCTGATCGGCCACCGGGTCGCCAGCTACGACTACCCGTCCCGCTTCGTGCACATGACGGCGGGCGTGGCCCTGCCGCTCGCGGCGGCGGCCCCGGCCGTCTACCTCCTGGGCAGGGCCATCGGCTGACCGGCACGGCTGATCGTCACAGCTGATCGACAGGTCCCCGGCCGGGAGCTCCCGCCGGGGACCTGTCCTTTAGGCTCGCGGAAAACGTCAGTTGAGTCGGGGGACAAGGTGGGGGAACACCGGACATGAAGCGCGCCGTACGAATACTTCTGATCCTCGTCGTGATCCTGGGGGGCCTGTTCGTGGCCGCCGACCGTCTGGCGGTCGGCTTCGCGGAGGACGAGGCGGCGGAGAAGCTGCGTACCAGCGAGGGGCTCAGCGAGACGCCCGACGTCTCCATCAAGGGCTTTCCGTTCCTGACGCAGGTCGCCGGGGGCACGCTCGACGACGTCGAGATCGGCATCGAGAACTACGACGCCACGTCCGGCTCCGACAAGATCCGCATCGCCGATCTGAACGCCGAGATGAAGGGCGTCGAGTTCTCCGGCGACTACAGCTCCGCCACCGCCGACGAAGCCACCGGTACGGCCCTGATCTCGTACGACGAGCTGCTCAAGCAGGCGCAGGGCGAGCCGGTCGAGCTGCCGCTCGGCGCCACCGGCAAGGTGGTCGGGCTCTCGGACGGCGGCGGCAACAAGATCAAGGTCGAGGTCGAGGTCAGCAAGGGCGGCGCGAAGCTGCCCAAGCCGGTGCACGTGATGAGCTCGGTCAAGGTCGAGAACGACACGATCAAGGTGAACGCCGACGAGATCCCGAAGAAGTTCGAGGTCATGGGCGTATCGATTCCTCTCCCCGAGGGTCTGGTGCGCGACGTGACCGACTTCGAGGAGAAGGTCACCGGTCTGCCGGGGGGCATCAAGATCGACGAGGTGGAGCCGGCCAAGGACGGCGTGGAGATCTCGGTCAAGGGCACGAACGTGAAGCTCGCGGGCTGAGGGCGGATACGGAGCGGGCGGGTGCGGGCGGCCGTGCCGGGGGCCGGGAGGAGGCCGTGCGCGCG
>NZ_JBNNJZ010000198.1:0-13695 GCF_050270335.1 Streptomyces sp. NPDC059900 | reverse complement strand
GCTCATGGACTCTTTCGGAGTAGAACGCGCCGGGGGTGTGAAAGGACTCGCAACGTGACGCACCTGACACCGAGTTGTGGCGGTTCCTCACATCTCGTACTCGTCGTGATACCGCAGCCGGGGGCTGCCCGCCGGCGCCCCGAGCCCCGTCGAACGGCCCTTCGGCTCCTCCCACTCCTCCTGCCGGCCGAGCGCGGTGAGATCGAAGAGGCTGGAGTACGAGCCCACCCAGTCCAGGCCCCGGTCGTACGTCGAGTACGTGTGGAAGACCCGGTCACCGTCGCGCAGGAAGCAGCTGAGGCCGGGCTGCTCGCGGGCTTCGTCGCCCTCGCCGACGGTGGCGTCGAAGTCGTGGTTGAAGTCGCTGTCGTACGAGGAGTACCAAGGCACCGTCCAGCCCATCCGCGCCTTGAAGGGCAGGATCCTGGTGAAGGGGGCGCGGGAGACGGCGATGAAGTTCGTGCTGCGGGCCCGCAGGTGGGCGAGGTGCCCGATCTGGTCCAGGAAGGCCGAGCAGCTGCGGCACCCGGCGTCCCACTCCGGGGCGAACATGAAGTGGTAGACGATCAGTTGGTCGTCTCCGTCGAAGAGGTCGAACAGCGTCGCCTTGCCGTCCGCCCCGTCGAACAGGTACTCCTTGTCGATCTCGACCATCGGAAGCCGACGCCGCTCGGCGTTGAGCGCGTCACGCGCCCTGGTCTGTGCCTTCTCCTTGGCGAGCAGTTCCTCGCGCGCGGCGAGCCACTGCGCGCGTGTGACGATGCCGGGAAGTCCCATGGTCCGTCAGTCCCTCCTGCGGACCCGCCCCTCGGATCCGTACTTCTACGAGGGGTGACCTGCGGGATCGCCGGAACTCATCGGTCCCGGCGAAGAAACTTCAAAAGAATCCGGGCGACCCCGGGCGGGCTTCAGAACGTCACCGGCAGCGCGAGCAGTCCGCGCGCCCGCATCGAGGGACGCCACCGCAGTTCCTCCGGCGCCACGTCCAGTGAGAGGCGGGCCCCCTCGCCCGCCGGCTGTCAGCCCGGGTAGTCCTGGATCCGCTTCCCGTGGCTGCGGTCGATCAGGGCGGGCAGTTCGGCGCCCAACTCCTCGATGATTTCCGGCACGTCGAGGGTGAGCAGGCGCCGGTCGCGCATCAGGATCCGCCCGTCGACGATGGTCGTGGTGACGTCCGACGAGCGCGCGCTGTGCACGAGCGTGGCCGCGAGGTCGTGCACGGGCTGGGTGTGCGGCCCGGCGAGGTCCACGAGGACGATGTCGGCGCGGCGGCCCGGCGCGAGGCTGCCGATCTCGTCGCCGAGGCCGACGGCCCGCGCGCTCTGGAGCGTGGCGTGGTCGAGGGCCTGGCGCGCGGTGAGCCAGGCCGGGTCGCGCCGCACGGACTTCTGCACGAGTGCGGTGAGGGTCATGGACTCCCACACGTCCAGGGTGTTGTTCGACGCGGCGCCGTCCGTGGCGAGGCCCACGGGGATGCCGATCTCGCGCAGGGCGCGCACGGGCGTGGTGTCCCAGCCGAACTTGAGGTAGCCGCGCGGCGCGGTCGCCACGGCGATGCGTCCCGTGCCCTGCCGCAGCACCGGCAGGTCGCGGTCGAGGATGCCGGTGCCGTGCGCGATGAGGACGTCGACGTCGAGCAGGCCCGCGCGGTGCAGGACCTCGATGGGGGTACGGCCGTGGCGTTCCAGGCTGTGGTCGGTCTGGGCGCGGTCCTCGGCGGCGTGCAGGTGGACCATGAGGCCGTGCTCGCGGGCGAGTTCGGCGGTCGCGGCGAGGTCGGCGTCGTCGACGGTGTAGGGGGCGTGCGGGGCGAGCGAGGTGGTGATGCGGCCGTCCGCGTCGCCGCGCCTGCGCAGCGCGAAGTCCAGGGATGCGGCGCGGCCGTCGGGCCCCTGCGAGGAGAAGAAGGCCGCGCCGAGGTTGGCGCGCAGACCGCTCTGCGCCACGGCGTCGGCGACGGTGTCCATCGCGAAGTAGTGGTCGGCGAAGGTCGTCACGCCGCCCCGGATCATCTCGGCGCAGGCGAGCCGCGCGCCGAGCCCGACGACGCGCTCGGTCAGATTGGACTCGATGGGCCAGATCCAGTCGTTGAACCACTCGTGCGCCGGCAGATCCTCCGCGATGCCCCGCAGGGCCACCATCGGCGTGTGCGTATGGCAGTTGATCAGCCCGGGCAGGGCCGCCTGGCCGCGTGCGTCGATGCGCTCGGCGGCCGGGAGGTCCGCGACGGCGGGGGTGGTGGTGACGGCGTCGATGCGGCCGTCGCGTACGACGACGGCCGCGTCGTCGAGGAAACCGGCCCGGCCCCCGGCGTCGTGGACGAGGGCCGTGCAGCCCGTGATGACGAGATCGGCGGGGCCGTGCGCGGGAGGCGGCGTCATCTCTTCACGGTACGGGGAGTGCGCATCCCGTGCCCTGTCGCGTCGCGGGTTTCGCGAGCACGCTGTCGTCAACCGACCGCCCGCGCGAACAGTTGGAGCCCGTCATGCTCCTCGGTACCTGGAACCTGGAGAACCTCTACCGGCCCGGCGGCAGGTTCGGGCCCAAGGACAAGGCCGCGTACGAGGCGAAGCTCGCCTCGCTCGCGGCGACGATCAAGGCGCTGAACCCGAGCGTGCTCGGCGTGCAGGAGGTCGGCGACCCGGAGGCGCTCGACGATCTGGCCGGGATGCTGGAGGGCACCTGGCACACCACGCTCTCGGAGCACGCGGACGAGCGCGGTATCCGCGTCGGCTTCCTCAGCTCGCTGCCGGTGTTCGTCGTGGCCGACGAGAACCGCTTCCCCGCGCCGCTGCGCCCGGTGCAGGCCGGTGATTCGGGCAAACCGGCGGACCGGGCGGGGCGCGGAGTGCTCGCCGTGACGGTGACGACGCGCGCCTTCTTCTTCGACGTGGCCGTCTGCCATCTGAAGTCGAAGCTCCTCTCGTACCCCGGCGGCCGGTTCCAGCCGCGGGACGAGGGCGAGCGGGCCCGCTTCGGGGCGTACGCGCTGTACCGGCGCTCGGCCGAGGCCGCGCTGGTGCGCTCGGTGGCCGACCGGCTCCTGAAGGGCGACGGCCGCCATCACGACGTCGTGGTGCTCGGCGACCTGAACGACGAGGTGTCGGCGGCGACGACGCAGATCCTGCTCGGCCCGCCGGGCTCCGAGATCGGTACGCCCGGCTTCGAGCATCCGGACAAGGGCGACGCCCACCGGCTGTGGAACACGGCCCCGCTCATCCCGGCCGAGCAGCGCTACTCCCGCATCCACGCGGGCCGCCGGGAGCTGATCGACCACGTCCTGGCGAGCCGCGGCTTCCTGAGCCTGGTCACCGAGGCGGGCACGGGCGTACCCGGCACGGCGGCGACCGCGCTGCCGTCGGTCGGTGACGAGGACCCGGCGGGCCGCCGGAACGCACCGGGCTCGGACCATGCTCCGGTGTGGATACGGATCGAGCGCTAACCCAGCTCGCTCTGCCCTGCTGTCGCCGACTGCTGGCGCTGCCAGGCCTGTTCGAGGCGCAGGGTGTCTTCGAGGACGGTGTCCTCCGTCATCCGCCCCCAGCGGATCCTGGCCCACTGGATGCCCTCGTTCTCGTAGGGGCTGCCGTCGGCGAGGGTCGCCTCGATGTGCAGCCGGACGACGACGGTGGTGTTCCAGGGCCAGCCCTTGACGACCACGTCGGTGAGGCCGAGCCGCATGCCGGGGATGCACCGGCCGGCCCGCTCGAACCAGTCGGCGAAGGCTTCGCGGCCGCGCAGTTCGGCACCCAGGACGCCGTCGCCGACGAAGCGGAACTTCAGGTCGGGGGCGGCCATGGCGACGGCAGGGCGGTGGTTGCCGCTGCCGTTGCCTGCGGTGCGCCAGAGGGCCCGCACCTTTCTGCGAACGATGGCGTGGTACATCGGCACCTCCCGGTGGCCCAGTAGCTTGCAATTAACAAGTGACCGTCGATCCGCAGCCTAGGGAGGCCACTTGCAAACAGCAAGCCATTACGCTGAGCGTCATGAGAGGTGAACGCTTTGCCCGGATGCACTGCTCGGTGGCGCGCGCGGCGGCCGTGACCGCGGACCAGTGGACGGTGCTGATCCTGCGCGACCTGTTCCTGGGCCTGAACCGCTACGAGGATCTCCGCGCCGATCTGGGCATCGCGACGAACATCCTGGCGGACCGCCTGGACCACCTGACCGCCGAGGGCATCGTCGAGCGCCGGGCGTATCAGGATCGCCCGGTCCGCCACGAGTACGTCCTCACCCCCGCGGGCAAGGAGCTCTACGGCACCGTCCTGACCCTCATGACCTGGGGCGACCGCCACCGCTCCGACGGCGGCGGTCCTCCCCTGCTGCCCGTCCACGACACCTGCGGCCACCCGGCCGAGCCCCGCGTGACGTGCGCGCACTGCGGCGGGGAGCTGACTGCGCAGACGGTGACGCACACGCCGGGCCCCGGTGGGCGGACGGCGCCGGGGACCGCGCTGGTGCACACGGTGCTGGCCCGGGACTGAGGCTCAGCCGCGCGGGAGCACCGTCGACAAGACGCCCGGCAGCGGGTACCAGTCCGACGAGACGATGCTGGCGTTGCCGCGGGCGAGCAGGGCGACGCGGTCGCGGGCCTGCGCCTCGGTCGGGTTCACGGAGTCGATGGCCGGGGCGACGTTGTGGGCGTCGGACATGACGACCAGATAGCGCCGGTCGGCGTACCACTTGGTGTCGATGGTGCCGCCCGCGTACTTCGACGCGTCGCCGTCGAACAGCACGAACCAGGGCCGGATCGCCGCGTCCGTGTACCGCCCGCGCGGGTCGCCCGCCTCGGCGCCGAGCACGGCGGGGAAGGCCGCGGCCTCACCCAGGCGTCCGGCCGCCGCGAGGTCGCGCAGGTGCGTGGCGTACTCGCGGTCCGTCCACAGGGTGTCGGCCGGGTTGCCCTGCTCGACGGTGCCGGGGATGAGCTCGACGATGAACTTCCCCGCGAGGGCGCTGCGCAGGGGCCAGCCGTCGCTCCGTACGGCCTCGTCGAGGGTGGCGTGCCCGCCGGTGAGCTGTCCGGGGCGGTAGACGGCGTCGCCGAGCTTGCTCTTCAGGAGGGCGTCGAGATCGGCGGGCCCGCGTCCGTTCCTCCCCTGGAAGCCGTCCTTCAGCTCCACTTTCAGGAGGATGGGCCGGTGGCCGGGGTGGGCGTCGTGCCAGCTCTTCATGTCCGTGAGGCAGCCCGCGAAGCTCTGATTGCGGGATTTGGTGCGCAATTCGGCCGGAGTCGCGGCGTTCTCGCAGTTGTTGTCGTTCCCGACCGGGTTGCTGTGCGAGACCCGCCAGCCGCTGCCGAAGACATTGGTCCACACGTCGAGTTCGAGCATCCCGGCGCCGGAGTCGAGCGCGTCGGCGAAGTACGGGTACTTCGCCTTCTCATAGGCGTTGTGGACGCCGACGCCGGTCGTGGAGGCGTACGGCGACTGCGGTGCGGGGTCCTCGGCGGCGGGGGTGGTGCCGCTCGCGGGACCGGCGGCGGTGAGCGCCAGCGATGCCACCGCCGCGACCGCCGTGGCAAGACCTGTCCCTGTACGTGCCCTCATACCGGCCGTCCCCTCCACCGCTGCGGTCAAGTCCCCGGAAACGTATGGGATTTGTGTGTCGGAAGGGAAGACGGCGGCTTACGGGCAGGGAGAGATATCCAGCCGTGCGGCCGTCCGGGAGAGGGCAGGGGGTGCGGCGTGTCCGCTACTGTCTGCGCCCGTTATGGATCAACGTACTCAGTGATCGACACGCCTCGACGTACTCAGTGATCCGCACGCCTGTAGCAACTGATCTGCACCCCCCGCTGAAAGGGATCAGCCCTCATGGCCCTCACCCTGCCCCGCGTCTCGCGCACCCGTCTCGCCGTGACCGCGGCCGCCACGGCGGTGCTCGCCGTCGGCGCCCCCGCCGCGTACGCCTCGCTGGACACGGACACGCACGCGTCCGGCACGACGACCACGACGCAGGTGTCGCGCGGCGACGCGTACACGGAGACGCGCCTCCTCTTCGGCACCGAACGCCCCCACGGCGGACCCGACGTGACGGACAAGCAGTTCATGAAGTTCATCGACGACGAGGTGACGCCGTCGTTCCCCGACGGGCTCACGGTGCAGGACGGCCGCGGCCAGTGGCGGGACTCGAACGGCAAGATCGAGCGTGAGCGTTCGTACGAGCTGATCCTGCTGTATCCGACGTCGCAGGCACACAAGCGTGACGCGCTGATCGAGGACATCCGCAAGGACTACGTGAAGGAGTACGCGCAGGATTCGGTGGCGCGGCTCGACGACAGGGTGCGGGTGGACTTCTGAGGCACGCCCATGGATTCCGGGTCGGTCAGGCCACCGTGGTGAGCTCCGCGAGCAGCGCGTCGATGCGCTCCGCGTGGCGCCGCGGCAGGCGTCCCGTGTCGTCGACGTGCACCGCGCAGGCGGTCGTGGTGTCGACGAGGCGTTCGAGGGTGGCCGCCACCTGCTCGGAGCCCGCGGAGTGCCGGGCGAGGGCGGGGAGTTCGGCGGCCGCCAGATCGATCGCGGTACGGGCCTCGGCCAGCGTCCGGTAGGCGTCGCGCCGCAGGGCCCAGCGGGCTGCGCGGTGCTCGGCGCCGACCGGGGCTCCGTCGTGGGCGCCGCTCAGAACGTGCCGCAGATAGGCGTGCGCGGAGTCGCGGGCCGCCGCGAGCCGGGCCTGCACCCGGCCGCCGCGCTGCACCGGCCACGGCAGATGCCCGACGAGCAGGACGATCCCGCAGGCCAGCAGGGTCTCGCCGATCCGCCCCCGGGAGGCCTGCGGTTCCCCGCCCACCATGACGAGGGCGAGGACGAGGACCGTGACGACGGCGGTCTGGGCGGCGAAGTGCCGGGTGGCGACGGGGATCAGCGCCCCGCACACGGCGACGACGGCGACGAGCCCGGCGGGCCGCGGCAGCAGGGCGGCGAGCCCCGCGAAGAGGACGGCGCCGATGACGGTGCCGAGCGCGCGGCACAGGACGCGGGAGGCCAGCGGGCCGAGGTCGGGCTTGACCAGGAAGACGGCGGTGGCGGGGAGCCAGTACCAGTGCGGGTGGTGCAGGGCCTGCGCGACGGCGGCGCTCGCCCCGAAGCAGAGCGCGACGCGCACGCCGTACTCGCGCCCGCCGGGGCCCGCCGCCGTGCGCAGTACGTCGAGGGGTCCGCGGCGGCGGCCGTGCGGGGGCCGCGCGGTGCCGCTGTCGAAGGCCTCGGCGGCGTGCAGCAGGGCGTCGTCGAGGGCGCGGAGCCCGGCTCCGGAGCGGGCGGGCGCGGGCAGCGGTCCGCAGGGGACGCCGTCGCGGACGGCGGCGGCGAGACGGCGCGGCCCCTCCCCCGCACGCTCCGGCAGCGGCACTCCGGCCCAGGCGAGCGCGGTCGCCGCCTCACCGAGCGGCAGGGCGGCGAGGTACTGCGCGTGCAGCCGGCGCTCGGCGGCCGAACTGGCGTGCCGGCGCAGGCGCGGCCCCGAGAGGGCGTCCTGTGCGTGGTCGAGCGCGGCCGTGAGGGCGGCGCGGCGGGCGGTCGCCTGTGGGGTGCCGACGGCGTCGAGCAGTGCGGCGACGGCTTCGTACGCGGCACGGACGGCGGCACGCTCCCCGTCGAGGCGATAGGGGCGAGCGGCGCCGACCAGTCCCTTGCCCGGCGAGGGCGAGGGCAGCAGGAGCCGCAGCAGGATCAGCCAGGCGGCTCCGGCGAGGAAGAAGAGCGCCCGCTGCCAGCCGGACTCCGGCGAGGGCATCCCGGCCCCGATGGCGGCGGCGACGAGCAACTGCGTGCCGCCGGCCGAGGCAACGGGCCCGACGGCGCTGACCGCACCGGCAATCAGCCCGAGCACGGCGAACAGCAGCGGCAGCAGATACGCCCCGCCCGCACTGTCGGCGACGTACGCCCCGAAGAGCATCCCGCCCGCGCCCGCGAGCGCGGGCACCCCGAGCCGCCGCACGGCGACGCGCCGCCCGCCGGGCCGGTCATTGATCCCGGCGAGCATGGCCCCGAGCGCGGCCACCACGCCAAGAGACACCCGCCCGGCAACCAAGCCCGCGCACAGCAACGGCCCCGCGGCCAGGGCACCCCGCACCACGGAGTGCCAGGGCACGGGCCCACGCTGCGTACGCAGGGCATGGCCGAGCCAGGGCGGAAGAGAAGCTGCGCGCGGGATCACCGGACTCACATGCTCCAGTCGTCATCGGAACGGGTACGTACCACCGGACGACATCGGCCTGGGCTTGCGATCAAGCCTAAACGGAGTTTCTGGAGGGGAAGGGACAGGCGTATTTCGGCGACGTGACGCCCGGTGACGGTTTCGTGAACGCCGCCGGGACAGCATCACGCCCTGCCGTCCGCCTCCCCCGGGCACAGCGAGCACCGCTCCCTGCCGTCCCACCTGGACCACCCGAACGCTTCGGGCGAGAGGGACTGCCCGTCAAGCTCTTTGCGTACGGCGACCCGATAGCTCCAGACGCTGCCTATGTAGGGGTGGTAGGCGTCATGAAAGGCGAGCGACGTCGGCGTGGCACCCGTCGCGACCGCCTTGCGCAGCGCGCGGAGCCGCTCGAACATCACCTGCCCCGCGCCGGCGACGGCGGAGCTCGCGTCGATGAACAGCCGTTCGCGCACCTCGTAGACGGCGGCATCCGCCAGTGCCGCGCGCGTGACCGCGTCCAGGTCGTCTCCCGCGCCGGGCTCCTGCGCGATCTGCCGCAGCCGCGAGTGGCACGCCTCGGCGGCGCTGATGAACTCGATGTACACCGCCCGCCGCCGCTCGTTGAGGCCCCGGCCGGCCTCATGGCGATTGCGCAGATGATCGGCGAGAACGGTGCCGGTGATGGCGATGAAACCACCGCTCACCGCCGCGACGAGCGTCCCCCAGTCCACGACTCCCCCAAAAAATGATCACGGCATCGAGGTCTGGAATCTACGCGTGGAGGGCCACGGAGAACAGGGGCCGGGGCGGGGCTTCGGGCGCTGCCTCACGGGGACGGTGAGTCACCGGGCGGTGTGCGATACGCAGGAAGGCCGGTCGTGTCGAGATCGGCGCCGAGTTCGGCGGGAAGCGGTACGGCCTCGCCGTACTTGCCGTGGACGACACCCCTGTATTCGCCCTCCCCGGGGCGCGTGAACAGAGACCACGTTCCCGTGCGCGGGTCGATCTGGAGCAGGCGCGGGACGCCCGCGGCTGCGTACCACGCGGTCTTCTCGTTGATTCCTTTGAGCCGCTCATTCGGTGAGATGACCTCCACGGCCAACTCGACCGCGTCGGCGTCCAGCAACCAGCCGTCATCGTCCTTGAACGCCCGCGGGCCGATGGTCAGATCCGGGGTCGCGTAGTCGTCCGGATCGTCGGGCATCGGCACGGATACGTTCTCGAAGGCCTCCTGCACCGCGGTCAGGCCCGGCCTGATGGCGTCGCGCAGATCGATGACGATCCCGGCGTGCTTGCCGCTCGGGCTCGGGGACATCACGAGGGTTCCCCCGATGATCTCGACGCGCATACCCGTAGCCTGCTCGATGCTTTCGGCGGCCTCGCGCAGATGCCCCCGGCGGACCGGGATGGAGTGGTGGGCCGGGCCGGCCAAGATGCCTCCTCCTTGCTGCACGGGCCAAGAACAGCCTCAGAGCTCATAGGTGCTGCCTCACTTTACGACAGGGTTCAGGCTGCGACCGGGATGTCCGTGCGGCAGTCGGCCACAACTCAGTGGCGTCGTGGGTACGGACGAAGCGGCGGGGTGATGGACAGGCTGTGGATCGGGGGTGAGGTTCGCGGTGAGCGTGCGCGTGATCCGGGCGGGCGTGACGTCGCAGGCCGGCCGGGCGTCGACGGCGGGGGCCAGCGCGGATCAACCATCGGGAAGTTACTTTTCCTGGTTGGTCAGGCCCTCGGTCTGGATTGCAGTCCAGTCGGGGGCCGACTGTTTTGTTGTGGGTGTCGCGCTCCGGTCCTGCGCTGCGGCCGACCGTACCCCACCTCTCCGCATCGCGGACGCCGAGTCATCAGAACGTGTGAACAGGGGAGTTGGGGAAGGTGGGCGTACGGGGTCCGGGCTCGGTCGGGAGGGCTTCTGACCCGTTCCCTAGCAGAGCGTCGCACCTCACCGGGGCACACGATTCCGCGTGCCGGCGGTTGCCCGCGGACGTCCCCTACGGGCCGATCGCCGTGCTCAGCGCGCCCACCGGATCCGCGTCCGCCTCCCCCTCCGGCCACCAGTCGTCCCGGCCCGGCTCGCTGCGGTACGGGTACCAGCGGGCGTCTCTGCCGTAGCGGAGTTGGAGGGAGCCGGAGGGGTTCGTGAGGTGGTTGTGGTGGATGGTCATGCGGGGGAGGTCCGCTGCGACGAGGGCGCCGCGGGCTCGGTCGAAGGGGCCTGCCGGAGGGTCCCAGGGGGATTCGAGGACCGCCAGGCCCTCCTCGCCGCCCTGGCGCCAGGCCGCGGCGGCGCGGGCGAGGTCGGCGGGGGTGTGGCCCACCGCTTCGGCGAGGTCGGCGAACTGGCGGCTGAAGCTGCGGCGGCCCGTGAGGCCGGGGTGGGAGGCGGCGAGGCGGACCGCGTCGCGCCAGGGGTCGGCGGCGGGGAACGGGTCCGCGCCGGTGGCCAGGTACGCGTGGGCCCGGCTCGCCGTGTCCGTGGCCAGGAACTCCAGGGACGTGGGGTCGGGGGCTCCGGGGACGGAGGGGAGCAGCGGGGGCTCGCCCGGGTGGGCGGGGGGCGGGAACGGGGGCGGGAGCGGCGGGCGGTAGGTCGTGGACAGGGTGTCCCTGGCCAGGGTTCCGGGGAGTCTCGCGGTGCTCGCGCCGTCCGAGGTGGCGGCTTGCTCCCTGGCCGCCCGGTGCGCGTTGCGCTGGGCCAGTTCGTCGAGGAGCGCCTGTTCGTCGCCGCCGCGCAGCAGGAGGAGTACGAAGGGGTCGGCGTCCAGGAGCCTCGCCGTCTGGTAGGTGAGCGCCGCCGCGTGTTTGCAGGGGCGGCCGTGGTCGGGGCAGGTGCAGGACGGAACCAAGTCCCCCGGTCCCGGCAGGAGTTGGACTCCGGAGTGTTCCGCCGCGTCCGCCAGCGCGTGCGGCATGTCCTTGTCCAGGAGCGCCGCGATGTGCGCCGGTTCCGTGGCCACCGCGTCCAGGAAGTTGTTCCAGTCCTCCGGCGTGAGGGTGCGCATGCGGATCTCGGCGCGGTACGGGCGGGGCCTGCTGCCGTGCACGTACGCCACGATGCGGCCCGGTGCGACGGTGATCGTGTCGACGTGCCCTTCACGGGCGTAGGCCCGCCCGCGGGCAAGGCGTCCCGCGTCGAGCGATGTGCCCTCCAGGGCGCCGATCCAGGCGTTGCCCCACCAGGAGGCGGCGAACGGGGCGTGCGGGTCGGGGTGCCCGGGCAGCGGCGGGAAGACGCGTCCGGCGCCGGTGCCTGTCCCACGGCTGACGGCGGTGATTCCCGTGCGGCCACCCCCGGCGCGCGCACCACCCCCGCCGACACCCGAGCCGCGCGCACCACCCCCGGCGCGCGCACCACCCCTGCCGACGCCTCCGCCGACGCCCCCGCCCCTCACGACACCCTCCGCAACGACACCAGGTCCGCCAGTTCCGCATCCGAGAGTTCCGTGAGTGCCGACTCGCCGCCCTCGCCCAGGACCGCGTCCGCCAACGCCTGCTTCGCCGCGAGAAGTTCGGCGATGCGGTCCTCCACCGTGCCCTCCGTGATCAGGCGGTGGACCTGGACCGGCTGGGTCTGGCCGATGCGGTAGGCGCGGTCCGTGGCCTGTTCCTCCACCGCCGGGTTCCACCAGCGGTCGTAGTGGATGACGTGACCCGCCCTGGTGAGGTTCAGGCCCGTGCCCGCGGCCTTGAGGGACAGCAGGAAGACCGGCGCGTCGCCCGACTGGAAGCGGTCCACCATCTCCTCCCTGCGCCGCACCGGCGTACCCCCGTGCAGGAGCTGGGTGCCGATGCCGCGCGCGGCGAGGTGCGACTCCAGGAGGCGGGCCATCTCCACGTACTGCGTGAAGACCAGGACCGCGCCGTCCTCCGCCAGGATCGTGTCGAGGAGTTCGTCGAGCAGTTCCAGTTTCCCCGAGCGGGAGCGGCCCCCGCGTCCCCCCGCACCCCCGCGTCCGGCGATCTCGCCGTCCTTCAGGTACTGCGCCGGGTGGTTGCAGATCTGCTTCAGGGCCATGAGCAGCTTCATGACCAGGCCCCTGCGCGCGATGCCCTCGGATGCTTCGATGCGGGCGAGTGTCTCTCGTACGACCGCTTCGTAGAGCGAGGCCTGTTCGCGGGTGAGCGTGACCGGGTGGTCCGTCTCCGTCTTCGGGGGGAGTTCGGGGGCGATTCCCGGGTCGGACTTCTTGCGGCGCAGCAGGAAGGGGCGGACCAGACGGGCCAGGCGCGCCATCGCCTCGTCGTCCTCGCCGCCCTCCACCAGACGGGCGTGGCGCGCGCGGAAGGACTTCAGCGGGCCGAGCAGACCGGGCGTCGTCCAGTCCAGCAGCGCCCAGAGTTCGGAGAGGTTGTTCTCCACGGGGGTGCCGGTGAGCGCCACCCGCGCCGCGGAGGGGATCGTACGCAGCGCCTTCGCCGTCGCCGCGTGCGGGTTCTTGACGTGCTGGGCTTCGTCCGCCACCACCAACCCCCAGGGCCGGTCGGCCAGTTCGGCCGCGCTCGTACGCATCGTTCCGTACGTCGTCAGGACGAAACCGCCCGTGAGGTCGCCGTCGAGGCTGCGTCCCGTCCCGTGGAAGCGGCGCACCGCGACCCCGGGCGCGAACCGCTCGATCTCCCGCTGCCAGTTGCCGAGCAGCGAGGCCGGGCAGACCACGAGCGTCGGTTCGGGGCGGGCGCGGTGCAGGTGGAGGGCGATCAGGGTGACCGTCTTGCCGAGGCCCATGTCGTCGGCGAGGCAGCCGCCGAGGCCGAGCGAGGTCATCCGGTCGAGCCAGGCCAGGCCCCTCAGCTGGTAGTCGCGCAGGGTGGCGGCGAGGGCGGGCGGCGCAGCGATGGGGCGCAGGTCGTCGGTCAGGCGCTCGCGGAGGCGGGCCAGGGCGCCGGTCGGGACCGCATCGACCCGCTCGCCCTCCACCTCCGCCGCGCCCGTCAGCGCGACGGAGAGCGCATCCACCGGGTCCAGGAGGCCCAGATCCCTCTTGCGCGCCTTGCGTACGAGTTCGGGGTCGACCAGGACCCACTGGTCACGGAGGCGTACGACCGGGCGGTGCGCCTCCGCCAGGATGTCCATCTCCGCCTCGGTGAGGGGCCCCTCTTCCCCGTCACCCGCTCCGTCACCGGGGCCGAGCGCCAACTGCCACCGGAATTCGAGGAGTTGCTCGGTCTTGAAGAAGTCGAAGTTGTCGGCCGCCGTGCCGGGCGCGGGGCGCACGACGGCGGTCGCCGTGAGGCCGCGCGTCAGCTCGCGGGGCCAGTGCACGGCCACGCCCGCAGCGCCCAGCCTGGTCGTGGCGACGCCGAGGAGTTCGTACAACTCGCCCTCGCTCAGCGGCAGTACGTCGGGCACGGGCCGCTCCATGAGGCGGGCGAGCGGCTGCCACACGCGGGCCGCGCGCCGCACGGCGAGGAGGGTGTCGATACGGGCGCGGGGCCCGAAGTGGTCTGCCCCGGACCAGAGTTGCGCGGCGTCCGCGACGAGGGTGGGATCGGCGAGGCTGTGCACCTGCACGACGGCTGCCGCCGGGCTCGCCATGCTCTCCCGGGGGC
>NZ_JBNNJZ010000197.1:0-13703 GCF_050270335.1 Streptomyces sp. NPDC059900 | reverse complement strand
GCACCGTGCGTACGAATCCCTCGATCTTCCGCTGTACGGGCACGAACCGCTTGGGACCCAGGGCGAGGCCGATCCGTGTATGCCCCAGGGAGACGAGGTGGGTCACCGCGAGGCGCATCGCGGCGCGGTCGTCCGGCGAGATGAAGGGCGCCTGCACCTTGGGGGAGAAGCCGTCGACGAGCACGAAGGGCACTCCCTGCGCGCGCAGCCGGTCATAGCGCTGCGTGTCCGCGGAGGTGTCCGCGTGCAGGCCCGAGACGAAGATGATGCCGCTGACACCGCGGTCCACCAGCATCTCCGTCAGCTCGTCCTCGGTGGAGCCGCCCGGCGTCTGCGTGGCGAGGACCGGCGTATACCCCTGCCGGGTCAGGGCCTGCCCGATGACCTGGGCGAGCGCGGGAAATATCG
This sequence comes from Streptomyces sp. NPDC059900, assembly GCF_050270335.1. Taxonomy (NCBI): domain Bacteria; kingdom Bacillati; phylum Actinomycetota; class Actinomycetes; order Kitasatosporales; family Streptomycetaceae; genus Streptomyces; species Streptomyces sp. NPDC059900. Next base: position 13,295 of record NZ_JBNNJZ010000197.1, on the reverse strand, counting down.
GGTTCTCCAGCTCCGGTGTGATCAGCCCGATCAGGCCCGCGCTGCGCCGGCGCAGACGCACCGGGCGTTCGTAGCCGAGCACGTCGAGTGCGGCAAGCACGGACTGACGGGTGGCCCCGGCGACGCCGGGTTTGCCGTTGAGCACCCGGCTGACCGTCGCCTCGCTGACCCCCGCCTGCGCTGCGATGTCGGCCAGTCGCGCGGTCACAGGATTGGACTGTACCGGTCACATCTCAGGCTGCCCACCAGACCGTTGAATCCGCCGGGAGCCTTGTCCCCGCGGCGCGGGGCGTCACGTCCGCGCTGGACAGGAGGACGGTGCCGGGGGTGGAGACCGTGACGGGCACGGCGGAGAGGTTCACCGTGCAGACGAACGTGCCCAGCGGCGAGGTGCGGCGGAAGACCAGCACGCCCTCGGGGGAGTCGAGCCACTCCACGTCACGGCCCGCGCCGAGCGCCGGGTGCGCGCGGCGCATGGCGAGCGCCCCGCGGTAGAGCTCCAGGGTGGAGGAGGGGTCGCCGTCCTGCGCCTCGGCCGTGAGGCCCTTCCACCCCGCGGGCTGCGGCAGCCAGCTGGGGCCGCCCTCGACCGGCCCGAAGCCGAACGGCGCCCGCTGGCCGGACCACGGCATCGGCACCCGGCACCCGTCGCGCCGCCCGTCCTGCCCCGTGCTGCGGAAGAACGCCGGGTCCTGGCGCACCTCGTCGGGCAGCTCGGTCACCTCGGGCAGGCCCAGCTCCTCGCCCTGGTAGAGGTACGCGGAGCCGGGCAGCGCCAGCATCAGGAGCGTGGCGGCCTTCGCCCGGCGCAGACCGCGCGCGGCGTCGCCGTCGGAGAAGCGCGTGGCGTGGCGCACGACGTCGTGGTTGGACAGGACCCAGGTGGCGGGCGCCTCCACGGCGTTCATCGCGGTCAGGGAGCGGTCGATGACGTCGCGCAGGCCGACCGCGTCCCAAGCAGTGGTCAGATACTCGAAGTTGAAGGCCTGATGCAGCTCGTCGGGGCGCAGGTAGCGCGCGCTGCGCTCCACCGTCGGCGTCCACGCCTCGGCGACGGCGATCCGCTCGCCCGCGTACTCCTGGAGGATCCGCCGCCAGCTGCGGTAGATCTCGTGCACGCCGTCCTGGTCGAAGTAGGGGACGGCCTGCTTGCCGAGCAGCTTCACCTGCTCCTCGTGGCCGATGTCGGGCAGCCCGGCCGCCTTGACCAGGCCGTGGGCCACGTCGATGCGGAAGCCGTCCACGCCGAGGTCGAGCCAGAAGCGCAGGATGGAGTGGAACTCCTCGTGCACCGCCGGGTGGTCCCAGTTGAAGTCGGGCTGCTCGGGCGCGAAGAGGTGGAGGTACCACTCGCCGTCCTCGACCCGGGTCCAGGCGGGGCCGCCGAAGACGGACTCCCAGTCGTTGGGCGGCAGCTGACCGCTCTCGCCCTTCCCGCCGCGGAAGTGGAAGCGCTCGCGCAGCGGCGACCCCGGCCCCTCGCGCAGCGCCTCCCTGAACCACTCGTGCTGGTCCGAGCAGTGGTTGGGCACCACGTCGACGATCACGCGAAGGTCGAGCGCGTGTGCTTGTCGTACGAGTTCGGCGGCGTCCGGAAGGGTGCCGAACATGGGGTCGACCGCGCGGTAGTCGGACACGTCGTACCCGGCGTCGGCCTGCGGCGATGCGTAGAAGGGGGAGAACCAGACGGCGTCCACGCCGAGCCTCTTCAGATGGGGCAGGCGGGCCGTGATGCCCGGCAGATCGCCCATGCCGTCGCCGTTCCCGTCGGCGAAGCTGCGCGGATAGACCTGGTAGATGACGGCGTCGCGCCACCACTCGCGGCGCGCGGAGTCGTCGGCCGGGTCGTCGGCGGGAAGGGCGGCCGTGACGTGCTGGGTCATGAAGTCCCTCAGTAGTACGGGATGGTCGGCACTCCGTTGAACGCCCCCGGAAGGCGAAGGTCACGACGTTCCGCGCGGGCGCGCCGGGTACGCGCCGCAGCTCATGCGGGCCGAATCGGCGGATACTACCGTCAAGGAGGCGACGCGAGAGCAGAGTTCGACGACCTCCACCGGTCCGGGTCGCGCTGCCGCGGACTTCCCCCGAGGCGCGCGGCGGAGCGCTAACTTGAGGAGGCAGGCACGAGTCGGCCTGCCTCGTTCCGCGCCGAGGAGCAGTCCCGCGTGAGCGTCAAGGGCAAGGCAGTGAATACGGTCAGCACGGTCCTGGTGGTCGACGACGTACCGGCCAGCAGGTACGCGCTGAGCGCTGTCCTGCGCAGGGACGGCCACCGGGTCCTGCTCGCCGCGAGCGCGGCCGAGGCCCTGATCGAACTCGACGTGCGGATGCGGGCGGGGGACCTCCCGGACGTGGCGCTCGTCGACGTGGGCCTGCCGGACATGAGCGGCTACGAGCTGTGCCGCCGCATGAAGCAGTTGCCGCCCATCGCCGCCCTGCCCGTGGTGCATTTCTCTGCGGCGGCCCGCCCGCCCGCCGACCGGTGCCGGGGGCTCGACGCGGGAGGCGAGTCCTATCTGACGGTGCCCGCCGAACCGGAGGAGATCCAGGCGGTCGTACGGGCCGCGGCGCGCGGGGGCCGCTGCCGCAGCGACGCCCAACTGCGCGTCGGGCGCCTCGCGATGCTCGCCGGGACGATCCTGGACGTGCAGTCGGCGCGCTGCCTTGGCGAGCTTGCCGACGCGGCGGCCACCGGCACGGCACGGCTGACCGGCGGTCCCGCCGCGGTGTTCGTGCTCGGCGGGGACGGCGAGATCCACCGGGGGCTCTCCCGGCGCAGAGCCCCCTCCTCGCTGCCGGACGCCGCGGCGCACGAGACGGTGGCCCGGCTGATGCGGCGCGTCATGTCGGGGCGATCGGGCGTGCGCTACACCGTCGTGCCGACCCCGCTGTGGCCCGGCGGCTTCTTCCGCCCGGTGGGGGCGGCCGGGCCGTGGTGCGACGGGCTGCCGGAGGAGGCCGGTCTCGTGCTGGCCCGGCTGCGCGACGGGCGCACGCTGGTGTGCCTCGCCACCCCCGTACAGGAGGGTCTTTCGGACGAGACGGGACACCTCGTCGAGCGGCTCGCCCACGCCACCGCGCTCGCCGCCGAGCCCCTCCTGCGCTACGAGGAGGAGCGGCACATCGCGCTGACCCTGCAACGCAGCTTCCTGCCCGCGCAGTTGCCGGAACTGCCCGGCACGCATGTCGTGGTCCGCTATGAGCCGGCGTCGAGCCAGGCCGAGATCGGCGGGGACTTCTACGCGGCGCTGCCCACCCCCGTCGGCGTCCTGACCGGCATCGGCGATGTCGTGGGGCACTCCCTGGACGCGGCCACCGTGATGGTCGAGATCCGGCACGCCCTGCGCGCGTACTGCGTCGAGGACCCCGATCCCGGTGTGCTCGCGCTGCGCCTCGACCGGATGCTCCAGCACTACCACCCCGGTGTGACGGCCACGATGTGCCTGAGCCTGGTCGATCCGGCCACCGGACGCACCCGGATCGCCAACGCGGGTCACATCCCGCCGCTCGTGGTGCGCGACGAGGGCACGGCCGCGTACGTCGACGCGTGCGGGCCGCTGATGGGGCTCGGCCTCGACCGGCCGGAGCCCAGCGAGGTGGTCCTCGCGCGCACCGACCGCCTGCTGATGGTGACGGACGGGCTCATCGAGACCCGCGGCACGGATCTGGCGGTGTCGATGGAGCAACTGCGGCTCGCCGCCGCGGGGGCGCCACGAGGCGTCGCCGCCCTGTGCGACACGCTCCTGACCTGCTTCGGGCAGGCGCGGGAGGACGACATCGCACTGCTCGCGCTGCGCCGCACGGGCCTCGGGGCGGGCTGAAAGAAACCCTCGCACGCACCTGTACCCACGGGCCTACCCGTCAGTACATTGACGCCATGTCTAATACGCAGAGCCGGGAGCCGAGGCCCATCGCGTCGGAGCACATACCGCTCAAGGCGCGCAAGGTCTCCTTCTCCTGGGAAGACACCCCGCTGCACTGGGTGCCGGGCGACCCCTTCGCCACGCACACGATCAACGTGCTGCACCTGCTGCTCCCGGCGGGCGAGCGCTGGTTCGTCCATGTGTACAAGCAGGTCCTGCCGTACATCCGCGACGACCGGCTCCGCGAGGACGTGATCGGCTTCATCGGCCAGGAAGCCATGCACGCACAGGCCCACGACGAGGTCCTGCCGCACCTCAAGGAACAGGGCCTCGACCCCACGCCCTACACCGCCCAGGTCGACTGGCTCTTCGAGAAGCTGCTCGGCGACCGGACGCTGCCGCCCGGCAAGGCCCGCAAGTGGTGGCTGATGGAGCGCGTCGCCATCATCGCGGCCATCGAGCACTACACCGCCTTCCTCGGCAACTGGGTCCTGAACGCCGACGAACTGGACCGCAGGGGCGCCGACCCGACCATGCTCGACCTGCTGCGCTGGCACGGCGCCGAAGAGGTCGAGCACCGCTCCGTCGCCTTCGAACTCTTCATGCACGTCGACGGCAGCTACCGCCGCCGCGCCCGCACCTGGGCCACGGCCTTCACCGCCCTGGTCTTCCTCTGGCAGCGCGGCGCCCGCTTCTTCATGGAGAACGACCCGACGCTGATCGGCGGCAAGGCGTCGTTCAAGGACTTCTACCAGGGCGGCAAGAAGGGCACGCTGCCCACCACACCGGACATGATCCGCTCCATCCCCCGCTATCTGAGCCGCGCCTACCACCCCTCCCGGGAGGGCAGCACCGCACAGGCCGTCGCCTACCTCGCCTCGTCACCGGCGGCCACCGCCGCCGAAACCGCGACGGAATCGCTGCCGAAGGGAGCGCGCTGACATGCCCCGCATCCGCACCGTCCTGCTCGTCACGGGCGCCGCCGTGCTCGCCAGGCGGGCCATGCGCCGCCGTATCGACGCGTCCCCGCTGTGGCCGCTGCCCGCCCTGGAGGAGCCGGTGTCCGGCCGCCCGCGCTCCCGCGCGCTTCGGCTGGTCGTCACCCGGCACGAGACGGTCGCCGAAGGTGTCGTACAACTGCGTCTGGAAGGCGACCACTTGCCCGCCTGGGAACCGGGCGCCCACCTGGACCTGGTCCTGCCGTCGGGCCTCGTCCGGCAGTACTCGCTGTGCGGCGACCCGGAGGACACCTCGTCGTACACCGTCGCGACCCGGCTGATCGACGCCGGGCAGGGCGGCCGGGGCGGCTCGCGCGAGGTGCACGAACAGCTCCGGGAGGGGACGGAGGTCGAGGTGCGCGGCCCGCGCAACCGCTTCCCGCTGGCCGACGCGCAGACGTACGTCTTCGTGGCGGGCGGCATCGGCATCACCCCGATCCTGCCCATGCTGCGGGCGGTCGAGGCGGCGGGCCGCGAGTGGCGGCTGCTGTACGGAGGCCGCTCCCGCGCCTCGATGCCGTTCCTGGAGGACGTGGAGAAGCTGGCGGGCACGACGGCGGGGCGGCTCACGGTCGCTGCGGAGGACGAGGGCGGACGGCCGGACCTGGCCGCCTTCCTCGCGGACCTTCCCCCCTCCGCCGCCGTCCACGTCTGCGGACCCGAGGGCCTGATGGAGGCGGTGGCGGCGACGCTGCCCGCGGGCGCCGAACTGCACCTGGAGCGCTTCTCGCCGCACACGTCCGCGGACGGCAACGCCGCCTTCGAGGTGGAACTGCGCCGCAGCAAGCGGACCCTCACCGTGCCCGCGGGCACCACGGTCCTCTCCGCGGTGCGCGCGGAGCTGCCCAATACCGCGTACTCCTGCGAGCAGGGATTCTGCGGAACCTGCCAACAGCGCGTCCTGGAAGGGGAGATCGACCACCGCGACGAACTGCTCACGGACGCCGAGCGCGCCGACTCGATGCTGATCTGCGTGTCCCGGGCGAGCGGTGACCGGATCGTCCTGGACATGTGAGAAACGGGACGGAAGATGTGAACGGTTGGAGCGGACCAGCCCCTTGGACGGCTGGATCTGCTCGGTAAGGTGTTCGCATGACTACCGGGGTGCGCCGCAGGATGGGTGTCGAGGAGCGGCGGCAGCAGTTGATCGGGGTCGCGCTCGATCTCTTCAGCCACCGCTCGCCCGACGACGTGTCCATCGACGAGATAGCAGCGGCCGCGGGCATCTCGCGCCCGCTGGTCTACCACTACTTCCCCGGCAAACTCAGCCTGTACGAAGCCGCGTTGCAGCGCGCGGCCGACGATCTGGCCGACCGCTTCGTGGAACCGCAGGAGGGACCGCTCGGCGCGCGCCTGCTGCGGGTGATGGGCCGCTTCCTGGACTTCGTGGACGGCCACGGCCCCGGCTTCTCCGCCCTGATGCGCGGCGGCCCCGCGGTCGGCTCGTCCACCACCAACGCGCTGATTGATTCGGTGCGGCAGGCGGCGTACGTCCAGATCCTTTCGCACCTGGGCATCACCGACCCGCCCGCCAGGCTCGAACTCGTGATCCGCTCCTGGATCTCGCTCGCCGAGTCCACGGCACTCATCTGGCTCGACGGACGCCGCATTCCGCGCGCCGAACTCGAACGGCAACTGGTCCACGACTTCGCGGCGCTCGCCGCGGTCAGCGCCGCGTACGACGAGGAGATGGCGGCGATCCTGCGCCGCATGCTCGCCGCGGAACCGCCGGACGGACCGTTCACGGAACTGATCACCCGCCTGATCGCACTGGCCCCGCAGGAGCAGAGCAGTTGACCCACCGCCTTGCCGACGAGAACGACATCCCCACCCTCGTCGCCCTCTACGACGGCGCCGCGCACTGGATGCGGGAGCGGGGGATCGACCAGTGGAAGCCGGGCGAGAAGGGCGCGGAGCACTTCCGCGGGCGGATCACCTCGGACGAGGACGAGGTGTGGCTCGCCTACGACGGCGGGACGGTCACCGGCGCCTACGAGGTGTGGTGGGCGGACGAGCCCGCCTGGGGCGAACAGCCGCCGGTCGCCGGCTATGTGCACCGCCTGATGACACGGCGCGGAGCCCCGGCGGGGACGGGCCGCGCGATGCTGGCGCGCGCCGAACGGCGCATCGCGCGGGCGGGCCGTGAGCGCTGCCGCCTGGACTGCGTGTCGACCAACCCGCGCCTGCGGGAGTACTACGAGGCGGCCGGATACACGGTCGTGGGAGAGCTGCCGGGGAAGGTGGCGGCGGACGGGAGCACGTACGGCGTGACGCTCCTGGAGAAGGATCTGCGGGAGCTGCTCCCGTCCGACGCCTGACCACTCAGCGGCTCACCGCAGCGTCGACACCTTCGAGCCGTTCGCCAGCCGCCCGGTGAGCCCGGCGCGTGCGCCCCGCTCCAGGGGCGCGGCCACGGTGTTGCCGGCGGTCTGCGACCCTCCGGCGGCCTTGACCGAGACGACGTCGTTGCTGCCGGCTCCGAGCAGGTACCAGTTCCCGGCGCGGGACTTCCACCGCACGCCCGCGAGCACCGAGGGCTCCCGCGCCCCGCACGCCGCGGAGTCCTCCGCCTTGGCCGCGACGGCCGCCGCGCCCCCCGCCTGGAACTGCGCGAGGGCCCGGCCACCCGCGCCCCGCCAGGTGTCGGCGCGGGTGCACAGCCAGGTCGCCGCGCCGTTCGCCTCGGGCAGCGCCTGGCGGGCGTACTGCCAGGAGTTCACGGAGCGCACGCCCTTCGAGCGGGCGTCGCCGAGCGAGCAGGCCGTCGAGGACCAGTTCGCGGCGGTGGCCTCGCGCGGAGCCTGCGGGCGGCCCGCGGTGAGATGCGCGGGGACGAGTTCGCCGAGGTCGGTGGAGAGGCGGTTGACGCCCTTGTCGTCCCGCAGTTGCAGCGCGTTCCACGAGGAGCACGCGCGGGCCTGCGCCGGACTGGACATCGGCTCGGTGACACCCTCGCCGTCCCGCTTGAGGGCATCGGCGCCCGCCGCGGGCTTCAGGAGATCGCGTACGCCGACACCGCCCACCCAGGGCGCCGTCAGATACCGCACGTTGCCGTCGACGCGGCTCACCACCAGGGCGCTCGCCTCGGCGCTGGTCGCGCCGTCCACACGCGCGAAGTCGAGGGCGGCTCCGCTGGTGCCGTCCTTGGGCTCGGCGTACCGCACGATGCGCAGCCCGTCGTAGAGGAGCACGACCCGGGCCGCGTCGACCTCACCGGCGAAGAGCAGCTGCGCGGGCCCGGCGGGCGCACCCGCCGCCGTGCCGGTCGTGGCGGAGACCTGCACCGATTCGCCGGGCCTCGCCCAGACGGCCAGGGCGCGCCGCAGCAGGGCCTGGTCGCCGGTGAGCGCGCCCCTGGCGGGCCATGCGGAGAAGTCGGCGCGGGAGGAACGTTTCCATGCGCCGGCCGACACCTTCGTCAGCTGCCCCGGATCGAGCGCGGCCTGCGCGGCCGGGTTCTGCGCGTACGCCGGTGCCGCGGCCCCGTCGGGACCCCAGCCGTCGCCCGGCAGACCGAGGAGCGCCCCGCACACCAGGGCCGCGGCCACCGCGACGGCCGCGGCCTTCATGTGCTGCCTGCGGCGCATCAGATCGGTGGGCCGAGCCTGGAGCGAGCAGGGGTCGAACTCGGGGGACCTGAGCAGGTCGTACGCCGCGTCCACGCCGTCGGCCTCGGCGAGCGCGGCGCCCGGCCGGTCGACTCCGGCGGCGTCGAGCACCTTGCGTACGTCGTCGTCGGCGAGCCGCTCCAGGCCGCGCAGCACGTACGCGGCGCGGGCGGGTCCCGACAGGGCCGAGAGCCGCTGGTCCAGGGCGAGTTCCTCGGCGCCGCCCGACCGCGGGAAGAGCCGGAGCCCCCAGACCTGCGGCAGCAGCGGCGGCAGCTGCGCCCGCTTGGGCAGGGCGGTCCGCCGCAGCGGGAGCCCCGCGTCGAGCGCGGTACGCACGACACGCAGCCGCACATACGCGTAACCGGGGTCGGTGCCCCGCCCGCCCCCTTCCTCCGAACGCTGCACCGGAATGGCCTCGTCCTCGCCCGACCTGCGGCTGCGCGGCAGCGCACGCTGGGTCAGCGCGTGGGCGGTCAGGACTCTGCGGTTGCGCCCGAGACTGGGCGGCAGGACCAGATAGGCCAGCCGCACCAGACGCGGGTAGTGCTCGACGAGGGCGGCCTCGGCCTGCTCGACATCGACGACGCCGGAGAGATCCCGGGTCGGGGAGGGGGACTTCACATTCGACGACACGTTCAGCAAAACGAGCGAATCCTCGGATGGTCACCTCCCGGTGACCCCTCACCCCTCCCCGGCGGTCCGGGCCCGCTGCCTCAGTCGATCTTCCAGCCGCTGAACTCCACGGTTCCGCGTGCCCCGTCGCCGCCGTTGGTCGCGCTCATGAACAGGCCCACGTCCTGCGCCGCCGCGGCCCCCGGCACGGTCACGCTCGCCACTGTCCGCCAACTGGCCCCGTCGTCCGTCGAGCACGACCCGGTCAGGACGTCGCCCTCCCGTCCGAGGCGCAGCAGCACCGGTGCCTTGATGCCGGTGATGCGCTTGTAGGTGTCCAGCGTGCCGTCGCCGTTCGTGTCGTACGACAGGACCACTCCGTTCGCCGGTGTGACCGCGAGGTCGACGATGCCCGGTGATCCCGGCGTCCCCATGGCGTTGCGCGCGATGATGCCCGCCCTGGCCCACGGCCCGGTGACCGCCTGGGCGTCGACCCGGACCGTCACCGACACGCCGCCGCGCAGCGCGCCGTCGCGGTACAGCGTGCCGAACTCCGTCGTGCCCTTCCACAGGTCCGCGCCCGCGCCGTTGATGGCGTAGCGGCCCTCCAACTCCCCAAACACCGCCGCGTTGTTGGTGTACTTCTTCCAGCCGGGGCCCACCGGACCCGCCTCGAACAGCTCGCCCTCGTGGACGGCCGTCACCCGCGGCTCGCCCGCGGGGCCGTACCGCACTTCGATCTCGTACGGGAGCGGCCGCAGCGGATCTTCGAGGGGGGTGCCCGGTGCGTTCGCCCGCCACGCCACCTTGCCCGTGCCCGCCGCTTCGACCCGGGGCAGGGACACCGGGCCCGACGGCTCCGCGTCGATCCCGGTCAGTTCGAAGTCGACGCGGCCCGTGGCCCGCAGGCCGTTGACGTTGCGGAAGACGGCCTCGACGCGCGCGTGGCCGCCGGGCGGCAGCGACGGCGGGTCGGCGACGACTTCGAGGGAGCCCTGGTAGGGAGCGCGGGCCAGCACGTCCCGCACCCGTGAGGCGGTCCGGTACGCGTCGCCGATGCCCCGCAGGGGATAGTCCTTGCGCTCGCGGGTCCACGGCTCCTCCACCGCGAACCAGTCCACCTCGCGCGGTGCGCGCCCCGCCGCGAGCGCGTCGGCCAGTTCGTCCAGCCACTTCTGCCAGCGCGGGACGTAGAAGTCGGCCATCAGACCCGACCACTCGCGGTTCCCGTACTCGTGCAGCTTGCCGCCCTCGGAGGTCGACCGGCCGCCCCACACCGTGATCAGGACCTTGGCGGTCCGCTCGAACTCGGCACGCTCGGCGTCGTTCGTGCCCATCCTGCGGGCCGACTCCACCCAAGGGCCAAGCAGGAACGCCGAGTTGGTCGCCGTCAACTCGTCCGAGAGGTGCATCAGCTTCAGCCACAGGGTGGACAGCGTCTTGAAGGTGCCGGCGTCCTTTCGCCCGTACGCGGCCCTGAGCTGGGGCAGCAGCTGCCGGCTCCGGTGGGCGAGCGCCTGCCGGGCCACGTCCACCACGTCGTACCGGTAGGCGGCGCTGCCCCGCAGCGCTCCGCCCGCCCCGAGGAGGCCGGTGAGCGCCGCGTCGAAGCGGCCGGGGTCGTAGGTCAGGGCGCGCGGCGCGTACTCGGCGGCGCGGTTGGCCGCGAGGTCCGGGCGGGCGGCGAACAGCGAGTCGTGCGGGTCGCTGCGCTCGACGGCGGTGTGCCGGTAGGCGGTGTCGTGCAGTGCGCGCCAGGCGCGGCGGGCGTCGGTGTCACGGCCGCCGTAGCGGAATCCCGCGTAGCCGTCGAACCAGGCCTTCAGGTCGGGCTTCTCCTTCGTCCAGGCCAGCTCGGAGAAGAGCTCGAAGGCGGCCGGGTCACGGTCCGTGGCCTCCGGCATGTACGCCGTGCCCACGAGCGCGCTGTTGTTCTTGTCCCGCCAGGCGAAGAACTTCTCGTTCCAGATGTGGGCCCTGGCGCCGATCGTCGTACGGCCCCCGAAGTTCGGGATGGTGCCGAACGCGTACGGGGTGCCGCCCCAGTCCTTCTCGCGGTCGGTGACGCTCGTGAAGCGGTCGGAGACGCCGTCCACGATCAGCATCCGCCGCCGGTCGATCGCGTCGAGCAGCTCGGGCAGCGGGTTGGCCTCCCAGCCCAGGATCACCCAGGTCGCGCCGGGCCGGGACTTCCGCAGGGCCATCTCGACGCCGCGCGCCGCGTCGGGCACCGGGACGTCCCCGGCGGTGCCGCCCTCGTGCAGGAGGTCCATCTTGAAGTTCTCGGCGGCCCCGAAGAGCTGCTCCTGGTGCCGGTAGAAGGAGGCGGCGACCTTCCCGAAGGATTCGGTACGGGGGTCGAGCCAGTCGGGCCGCTTGAAGCCGTGCCAGGTGCCCTGCGGGATCACCCGCGCGTCCCCGCCGTTGCGGGCCACGAACCCGTCCGGGACGTGCCCGTAGTAGCCGGGGAGCACCGGCGCCATGCCCAGCGAGCGCAGCCGGTCGACGATTCTGCGCCCCAGCGCGGCCCGGTCCGCGATCACTTCGGGCGACAGGGGCCCTCCGTACCCCGAGAGGTTCTGGAGCAGCCACCACGCCTGGTGCGAGGGCGCCGGCAGCCACGCGCGCGCCTCGGCGTCGCTGTAGCCGAAGTCCTGGAGCACCCGGTGGTAGACGGCTTCCGCACCGGCGATCACCAGGACCTCGTTGCAGCCGTGCAGGGCGAGTACGTCGATCATGCGTTCCCAGTACGCCCAGTCGGCGTGCGGCGCGGTGTACCCGTCGTTCGTGTCGTTCAGGGCGAACCGGTGCGGCAGCGCGGTGGACCGCTCCAGGGGGCGCGCGGGGGCGGGCAGTCTGCGCGGCAGGTCCAGCTGGTCGCCGTTCCAGGCGACATGGGCCCCGCAGACGTACTTCAGATACCAGTGGACCCCGGTGAGCAGCACGGCGGGCGTCGTCCCGGTCACGTCGATGCGCCCGGTCGTGCCCGAAACGCGGAAACGGTCCGTGCCGCCCTTCGCGGGGACGAGTCTGAGACGGAACTGTTCCGCGTGATGCGGCAGGAGTCTGTTGAGTGCTGAGCGCGCGGAATCCGTATCGAGGGCGTGGGCGGGGTCCCGGAGGGGCCCCTCGGCGGCGTGGGCGGGAACCGTCACACCGCCGACGGCGGCACCGAGGCCGATGGCCCCGGCGGTGCCGAGCACGGAACGTCGAGACGGATCGGACATGTGTACCCCCTGGGTCTGATGGTGCGGCGCACGGTATCCGTGCGGCGTCCTGCGCTCAACGGTGCATACGGAGATGGCGAGTTCGCCTCGCCTGACGGGACTGGAGGGACGATGAAGGCAGCGCGGAAGACGCTTGGGGGCGCGAAGAAGGGCATGCGCGGGCGCATGCTGTCGGGCATGGGTGCGGGCCTGCTGATGATGCTCGTGGCGTGCGGCTCGGACGGCGACGACGCGCCGCCGGACACGGCGAGCGGCAGCCTGGAGCAGCTGGCGGCCAAGGCGCGGTGCAAGCCCGACATCCAGACGGACGCGGCCGAACTGCGGCAGGCCACCTGTGACAAAGGTGCCCGCCGCTACGTCCTAGTAACCTTTACAAATGCCCGTGGCCAGGCCGAATGGTTCGACGAGGCGGCCGATTACGGCGGCACGTACCTCATCGGCAAGAAGTGGATCGCGGTCGGCGAGGAGAACGTGGTCATGCGGCTGCGCGGCCGGCTCGGCGGGACGGTGGAGAAGTCCTCGCACCACTCGGGGAGTAGCGGTGGTGGGGATCACGAGGACGGAAGCCCGGGGCATTCGGGCCACTCCGGTCACCACACGAGCTGACCGCGCAGCAGTAGGGGGTCACGCCTGCGCACTGGGCCGATCGGGTCGGCTCAGGTGCAGCGCTTGTTGCCGTTGATGCACTTGGCCATGCGGTTCATCAGCTTCTCGTCGAAGACGTTGATGAAGTCTCCGTGGTCGGTGATCGGCTTGTGCAGCTGCTCGGGGAACGAGTCGACGGCGAATCCCGGGCCCGGCGGCACGTCGTACACGATGCGCTGCACCAGCTGCGGAATGGCCTTGAAGCCCTGCGGGCAGGCGCCGGTCCGTTCGTCGGCGAAGGCCACGTGCGTGCGGTGGTTGGCGCTGTCGGTGTTCTGGCCGTCCCAGCAGCTCTGGAAGTTGAACGTCCGCACGACCTGGCTGCCCTCGGGGCAGATC
>NZ_JBNNJZ010000196.1:0-13761 GCF_050270335.1 Streptomyces sp. NPDC059900 | reverse complement strand
CCCAGCTCCCCGACAGACACCGGGCACCACACTCCGCCCGCCCGCTCGCAGCCGGCGGCCGCCGGCGCACCCAGCGTGCTGCGCCCGGGCAGCACGGGTGCCCCCGTACGGCAGTTGCAGGAACAGCTGGGCCGGCTCCGCCTCTACACCGGCCCGGTCGACGGCTACTACAGCCACGACGTGGCAGCCGCGGTCGCGCGCATGCAACAGGCACAGGCCATCGACGAACCTCTCGGCGTCTACGGCCCGCGCACCCGCACCGCCATCAGCGCCGCGGCCGTCTGACCGAGACCCCGTGACTGAGCCCCCATGACCGAGACCTCTCGACCAAGACCTCATGACCAAGACCCCAGTGCCCAGACCGTCGAGCGGAGGGCGTCAGCCCACGCCGCCGTCCAGCAGCCAGTGGTAGCGCAGCCGCAGGGCCCGCTCCGTGCTGGCCATCGCGGCACCGAGCCCGATCGTGATGTCTGCCCAAAGCGGCAGCCGGACGGGCGGGGTGAAGGTCCCGATACGCCGGGCCACGGGCTCCACCTTCGTGACCGGCTCGATCAGCTGGGAGAAGAGGAGCGCCAGGGCGACGACGAGTATCACCGACGAGATGCAGCCGATCACTTGGCTCAGTGCCGGGTGTGCGCCGTCGAAGTGCGTGCGGCGGCCCTCGGCGGAGTCGCGGTCCGGGGTGAGTTGCCGCTCGGTTCCCTTGTCGGTGACGTAATGGCAGCGCTTGAGCCCGAAGGCGCTCCCCTTGACCTCGATGGTGCCGCCCGGCACCGGGAAGAAGGCCGGGAGTCTGGACTGGGCGTGCTGCCTGCCGTCGCGGTACAGGTGGGCTTCGACGACACCGGTCGAGCTGTTCCCCGCATGCTTGACGTCGATGGCGTAGATCGTCTGACGGCCGTCGTCGCCGGTGAGCCGAAGATAGAACAGCGCCCGGAAGGTCATCTGCCACCAGCGGAAACGCTTCAGTGGCCGGCCGTCTCCGGGCTTGACCCGCTGTGCGGCGCGATGGCGCCGGAACTCCTTCAACATGTCTGCCCCTCCGGCTACTTGTCGGGCTCGGCCGCGCAGGTCAGGTCCCGCGCCGGACGCTGCCCGGTGGTCAGGAACACCGTCACCGCGTCGTTCGCGCACGTGTTGCGGCCGAAGGGGTAGACGCCGTGGCCGCCCTGGTCGGCGGTCACCATCCTGGCCCGCTTGCCGAACGCGCGCCGCAACTCCTTCGCCCCGGCCAGCGGGGTTCCCGGGTCGCGTTCGTTCTGCACCAGGAGCACGTTCGACGGCCCCCGGTCACCGATGCGCACCGGCTTCTCGCCCCGCTTGTCCGGCCAGAACGCACACGGTCCGATGCTGGCCGTGGACCCGCCCAGCATCGGGTGCTTCACGCGGTCGACCGCGGCATGGCGCTGGTAGGCGCGGACGGTGTCCGGCCAGCGCGTGTCACCGCAAATGACATGGAAACGCGCGGACATGAGGTTTTCCATGTTCGGCAGCGGCGGCACGGGCGGCAGCGGCCGGCCGGTGTCCAGTGCCTGCCAGAACTCGGCCACTTGCGGCAGGAGCCCATCGGCGTAGAGGCGGTCGAAGGTGAATCCGCGGAACAATGTCCCGTCGACACCCTCCACAGGTTTCGCGTCCAAACGCCGTGCCAGATCGAAGAACTTCGCGGTCACCTGCTGCGGTGTGTCGCCCAGGCCGTAGTGGGGGCGGGCGGCAGCGAACGCCGCGAAGTCCGGGAACCGGTCGTCCATACCGCGGGCGAAGCGCCGCATGGCCGTGACGTCGTAACCGCGGGGCCCCAGATTGCTGTCCAGGACGATCCGGTCGCTGCGCCCCGGAAACAGCGTGGTGTACACCGCGCCGAGATGGGTGCCGTAGGAATGTCCCAGGTACGAGACCTTCGGGACGCCCAGCGCCGCCCGGATGCGGTCCATGTCGCGTGCCGTGTTCGCGGTGGTGGTGTGGGGCAGCATCCACGCGGTGCGCGAGGTGGCGCACTGCCGGGCGATGGTCCGCGCGTTGCCCGCCTCCCTGGCGACATCGGCGGCGGTGTGGGCGTACGGCGGGAAGTTGCCGCGGGCCTGCTGCTCAGGCGTCAGGTCGCAGGTCACCGGGGTGCTGCGGCCGACGCCTCGCGGGTCGAAGCCGATCACGTCGTAGGAGTCGAGCACCTTTTGCGGCAGCCCGGAGGCGGCGAGGACGGCCGGGTAGCCGAGCCCTGTACCGCCCGGACCGCCGGGGTCGGTCAGCAGCACGCCGCGGCGCTGCGCAGGGTGCTTGGCGGCTAGTCGGGAGACGGCGATCTCTATCCGGCGGCCATCGGGATTGCCGTAGTCCAGGGGGACTTGGAGCGTCGAGCACTCCAGGCGGGGTGCAGCCACGTCCTGCGGGCAGGGGCCCCACCGTACGGTGTCCGGTGTCGCCGCCGATGACACGGCCGGCATGGCTGTCGCCGCGGCCATCGTGGTGGTGGCAAGGGCGAGGGACAGGGATCTGCGCATCTGATGTCCTCCTGAAGGACGCGTGGGGGGTGCCCCGGGCGCGGCCATGCCGGCTGCGGGCGCTGTTGCGCGCGTGCTGTGGAGCGGGTGTGCCGAGGAACTGGTACGGCGGTGCGGAGTAGAGGGGTATGTCAGCGCCGAGAGGCGAATGTGGGCCGGATCCGGTCAGGCCGCTCCTCGGTCGGGGAGTTGCTGCGTGTCACCGCCCGGCAGGGCGTGCGGCTCCCGGCGTATGTGGGCCCAGCCGCCGGACACCGCCGCGAGCAGCGCGATGAATCCGAGAAGGACCAGCTGGCCGGTGCGGCCGCCGGGGGCCCGGTGGACGGTGCCCCACAGCAACTCGGTGTCCCGGTCGAGCAACCCGCGGATCACCGCTTGCGCGGCCAGGGCGGTGACCGCCATACCGGCCGCCTCGAGGGCCGCGAAGCCGGCCTTGCGCATCGTGCCCCTCCCTCTCGTGTCGTGTCCCGTCCGTTGCGTCGTCTGTCGTCTCGGCACGTGAACGAGTCTGTCCGTGCGGTGTCTTCGGGCACATCGACCCGCAGGCCCGAGACGCCCTGTACTCCCGTAGGGGCGGTCATTGGACTCTGGTCTAAGGCGCATCAACCCCGGGTCTGATTCACCGGCCGCGGGGGTCGGTGACAATGGCCTGGTGAACAAGGACGTCGCGCCACGGCTCGGGTGGTGGCAGCAGACCTGGCGGCTGACGGCAGCCGCCGTAGTGGGCATCCCGGCCTGGCTCTACACCGGTGTGCTGCTGCACAGGCAGGGGGACGGTCCGGGTCCGTGGTTCCACTTCGGCGACCCGCTGGTGGCCCTTGCCTGCCTGCTGGCGCTCGTGTGGCGCCGGCGCTTCCCGCTGGCCGTCGCCATGACGGTCACGATCGCCTCGACCGCGTCGGCACTGGCCGCCGGCGCCGGGCTAGTGGCCCTTGGCTCGATCGCCACCCGCCGTCGCCCCGTGGAGATCGGGGTCGTCGCGCTGACCTACGTGGCCGCGGCACAGTTCGCCGTCCAGGTCTACCCCGTCGAGAGCCCGCCGGGCACATGGTGGATCCAGCTCACGATGCCGGCCATGACCGCCGGTATCGCGGTGGCCGTGGGCATGGCCATCGGCGCCCGCCGTGTCGAAGTGCGCTCCCTGCGGGAGCGGGCGGAGAGCGCGGAACGGGAACAGAACGCACGGGCGGCCCAGGCCCGGGCCCTGGAACGCAACCGCATCGCCCGCGAGATGCACGACGTGCTCGCGCACCGCATCTCCCTGGTCGCCATGCAGGCCGGAGTCCTCGACCACCGCGGAGACCTCAGCGCCGAGGAGAACCGTGTGCTGGTCCGCGGCATCGCCGAGGGCTCCCACCAAGCCCTGGAAGAACTCCGCGACGTCCTGGGGGTGCTCCGGGCAGAGCCGGGCCACCCGGAACCACCCCAGCCCTCCCTGGACAGGATCCCCGACCTGGTGGCCGACGCCCGCTCATCCGGCCTGGACGTCACGCTCACCACCACCGTCGGTGAATCGCCCTCCGACGTCGTGGGGCGGACCTGCTACCGGGTGGTCCAGGAAGGACTGACCAACGCCGCCAAACATGCTCCGGGCGCACCCGTACACATCACCCTGGAAGGATCGGCGGGCAGCCGACTGGACGTCAGCGTCCGCAATTCCCCGCCCACTCACACTCCGGGCACCCCAAGAACCGTGCGACAGCACCCGGCATCGGGGTTCGGCCTGCTCGGCCTGACCGAACGCGTGGGACTGGCCGGCGGCACACTCCACCATCACCCCACACCCGGCCACGGCTACCTCCTCACGGCGCAACTACCCTGGCCCAACCCCACCCACGAAAAGAGAACCTGAGTGGACAGCGAGCGGCAGCCGGTGCGTGTGGTCATCGTCGACGACGAGGAGCTGGTGCGCATGGCGCTGCGCCTCGTCATCGACGGCGAACCGGACCTGACCGTCGTGGCGGAGGCGGCCGACGGGAACGCCGCGATCACCGTGGTGGACGAACAGCAGCCGGACGTCGTACTGATGGACGTGCGGATGCCCGGACGCGACGGACTGAGTGCGACCAGGGAGCTGCTCACCCGCGCGGTGCCGCCCCGGGTGCTCATGCTGACGACCTTCGACTCCGACGACCTGGTGCTCGGCGCACTGCGGGCCGGCGCCCTGGGTTTCGTCCTCAAGGACACCCGGCCGGCGCAGATCCTGGACGCGGTGCGCACCGTCGCGGACGGCGAGCCCGCGCTGTCCCCGGCGGCCGCGGCCCGGGTGATCGCCGCAGCCACGGGACCGCAGTCCGCCCACGTCCGTGAAACCTCCCGCGAAGCCGCACGCAAAAGGCTGTCCACGCTGACCGAACGGGAACGCGATACGGCCCGGGCCATCGCCGACGGACTCGGCAACCCCGAGATCGCCCAGAGGCTGCACATCAGCATCGCGACCGTCAAGGCCCACACGGGCAGCCTGTTCGCCAAGCTGGCGGTGGACAACCGGGTCCAGATCGCTCTCCTGGTCCGTGACGCGGAGCAATGATCCCGCCCGCCGATATCGGTGTGATCGCGGTACGCGGGCGCCCGAAACGTAAGCTGGCACGTATGCGGACGCGACCCACGCTGACCTGGGAGCCCACCGGCGGCCTGCTGCCCGCCTCGACCGACCTCACGGCTGTCGTCGAGGCGGTGCGCGGCGGCGGGGTCGCGGTGCTGAGCGGGGCCGGCCTCTCCACCGAGTCCGGTATTCCCGACTACCGCGGGGAGCACGGCTCCCTGCGCCGGCACACTCCCATGACGTACCAGGAGTTCATCGGCGCCGAGCAGGCGAGGCAGCGGTACTGGGCGCGCAGCCAGCTGGGATGGCGCGCCATGGTGCGCGCGAGTCCGAACGCCGGGCACCGGGCCGTGACCGCCCTGGCCGAAGCAGGCCTGGTCACCGGCGTGATCACCCAGAACGTCGACGGGCTGCAGCAGTCGGCCGGGGCCGGGGGCGTCATCGAGCTCCACGGGAGCCTGAGCCGGGTGATCTGCCTGGCCTGCGGGCGGGAAAGCGCCCGCGCGGAGCTCGACCAGCGGCTGCGGGACGCCAATCCGGGGTTCGAGGCCGCCGCCGAGCGCTACCGCGCGGCGCGGGTCAATCCGGACGGTGACGTGGAGCTGCCCGACGAGGCGGTGCGCGAGTTCCGGGTGGCGGCGTGCGCGGCCTGCGGCCACGGGGTCCTCAAGCCGGACGTCGTCTTCTTCGGCGAGAACGTGCCTCCCGAGCGGGTCGCGGCGTGCCGCGAGCTCGTCGGGCAGGCCGCCGCGCTGCTCGTGCTCGGCTCCTCGCTCACCGTCATGTCCGGGCTGCGTTTCGTGCGCCAGGCGGCGCAGTCCGGCACACCGGTCCTGATCGTCAACCAGGGCCCGACCAGGGGCGACCGCTGGGCCACCGAGCGGGTCGACCTGCCGCTGGGGGAGGCGCTGACCGCCCTGGTGGCGCAGGTGTGTCCCTGAGGCCGGTGCGCCGGACAGACGTGACGGGGTGCGACCGCCGTCATCTGAGGGCAGACTTGATCGCGACGTTGTGCGCGTGATGCATGTGATGGAAGACGGAAGACAGCTGAACTGACGCGGGGTGCTCTCGCGGAACCGGGGCGATCGATGTTCCGTACGCAGACCGCCGACGACGGTGACGAGCTGCTGGTCAGGCTCGGGGGCCTGACGGCCCGTGCCCGCGAGCTCGCGGAGATGCAGCGCTCGCGGGTCGAGCTGGCCGTGGCACTGCAGCGCGGCATGCTGCCTGACGATCTCCCGGAGCCTGCCGGCGTCCGGCTTGCCGTGGGCTATATGCCCGCCAACCACGGGCTCAACGTCGGCGGAGACTGGTACGACGCCTTCACCATGCCCGACGGCCGTATCGGCCTGTCCATCGGCGACGTGCAGGGGCACAACATCAAGGCCGCCGCGTTCATGGGGCAGGTCCGGGTGGGCCTGCGGGCACTGGCCTCCGTCACCGGCGACCCGGGAGAACTGCTCACGCGGACCAACGAGCTCCTGATCTCCCTGGGCGCGGACCTCTTCGCGACGTGCACGTTCCTGCGGCTCGATCCGGTCACCGGCGTCCTGGAGTGCGCCCGGGCCGGCCACATCCCGCACATCTGGGCCACGGCCGACGGCCGGTCCGGTATCGACGAAGGGGAGTGCGGCCCGCCGCTCGGCGTGCTCGAAGGCGCCGAGTACCCCGTGGTGTGCCACCGTCTGACCACGGACGGTGTCGTCGTGCTGCTGACCGACGGAGTGGTGGAGGGGCCGTCGCTGAGTCTGGACGAGGGCCTGCGGCGGGTGATGCGCCTCGCCGAGATCACCACCGCCGCCGGCCTGGGCATCAACTCTCTGGCGAACGGTGTCATGCGGCTGGCGGACACGGTGGGGCACGAGGACGATGCCGCCGTGCTGATCCTGGGCCACGACAGCGGCGCCGCTCTGTAGCGCGTCCACCGCGCGCAGCCGAGCAGGAATCCAGCCCCCGCGGACCACGGACAGCGGACGCGTCCGGATACGGCCCGGGGGTCTTCGCGTGGCCGAAACGGCCCGCCGGGTGTCTGATGGCTCTGTGTTGGTGACTCGGCGGTTCCGGCTGCCCTTGGAGGTAGTCCTCAAGACACTGGCCGTGGCCGTCTGCTACTACGTGGCGGGGCGCCTCGGCCTGCTCGGCAGGCTGACCGTCGAAGGCGTGATCGTCACCCCCATCTGGCCGCCCACCGGCGTCGCCGTGGCCGCACTGCTGGTCTACGGCACGGCGGTCTGGCCCGGGATCGCCGTCGGCTCCTTCCTCCTCATCGCGTCGCTCGCCACCCCGCAGCCCTCCACGATGATCACCGTGGCGGGCAACACCCTCGCCCCGCTCTGCGCCTATCTGCTGCTGCGGCGGGCCGGATTCCGGGTCGGTATCTCACGGCTGCGGGACGGCCTGGCCCTGGTCTTCCTCGGCGGACTCGGAGCCATGCTGATCAGCGCCACGGCGGGGGTCGGGCTGCAGGTGGTGACCGGCCGCCTGGACACCGTGGAGTTCTGGTCCGTGTGGCTTGCCTGGTGGGTGGGCGATGCGATGGGCGTCCTGCTGGTCACGCCGCTGCTGCTCGTGCTGGTGGGAGCCGCCGGGCCGCTGCGGCTCACGCGGTGGAGGGAGATGCTGGTCCTGGGCCTCGCGGCGTTGATCGTCGTACCGCTGTCGGTGCTCGGCTCCTTGAGCCTGCTTTTCCTCGTCTTCCCGCTGCTCATCTGGGTGGCGCTGCGCTTCCAGCTGGCGGGCAGCATGCTGTGCGCGCTGTTCGCGTCGGTGCTGACCACGTTCGAGGCCAGTACGCAGCAAGGGGCCTTCCTCAACCTTTCGGCCATTGAGGTGATGACCAAACTCCAGGCCTTCAACGGTGCCACCGCGCTGACGGCGCTGCTGCTGTCCGCGATGGTCGCGGAACAGCGCGCGCTGCGGAGATCGGTGCAGAACGCCTGCCGGGAACTCGCCGAGGTACTGGAACACCTCGCCGCGGGGGAGACCCCGCCGGATCTGCCCGCCCCCGGCCACACCGCGGGCCTCCGCACCGACGACACGGCGCCGGCGCTGGAGCGCCCTCGGGACGGGTGAAGGGCCCACGGGCCGGGGAGAGCGGCGGGTGGCACCGCCTTGGCGACGGCGGGCCCCCGCTACCGCTGTGGTTTACCCGCTGCGTCGCTGGGTGGAGTGATGGTTCAACCCTCCAGTGGACGCGCCTGCTCGGTGTTGGTCCGTAGCTTCTTGTGTCGACCAGCACCTGCATCCAAGGGGGAATCGGCATGACCATCACCAAACGCGCCGCCATCGTCATCGCGGGAGCCGCGCTCACCGGGGCGGGCTTCCTGCCGTCGGCCGGCGCGGCCGACACGTCGTCCGCCGCGCCGAGCACCAAGGTCGTCGAGACGCGGGACGGCAGCCCCAGGGCCATCAGCTGCGAGAAGGGGGATGTCTGCTTCTACAACAGCAGCTGGCAGCGCTGCAGTTGGCCGGTGGCTGACCCCAACTGGTCCACGGGCGTGCTGAAGTGTTCCTGGGCCAAGACGCGCAACGTGTACTACGTCTGGAACAACGGCACGTCCTCCGCGTCCGGCGTCGCCTACTACCTGGGCACCGACTACAAGAACCGGGTCGGCTGCACCCGGCAGCAGAAGAGCGGCTACCTGCAGAACACGTACAAGGTCGCCTCGCACCGCTGGGTCGACGGGAACTGCGGCTGACCTGCCGCGTCCGGGGGGCGTCGGTGAAGACGACGCCCCCAGGGTGGGTCCGTGTCGGGATCTTTGCATGGAACTCTTTTGCGTGGAACCCGGAGCCGAGCCCGCGGAGGCGGCAGCCCATCAGGGCTGTGATGTGCGGGGAGCGGCGGCGTCGAGGAGCGTGTGCAGTCGCCGCACTCCCTGTTCGCGGGTGTCGGCCAGCGGCAGGACGTTGACGGCGCCGGTGAGTTCGAGCAGGCGTTGGACGGGCGTGTGGAAGGGCCCGGACAGGACGAGGGGGCGTTGCGCCTGCTCGTGGTCGGCCCTTGTCTGGAGGATCAGGGCGAGCAGGGTGCTGTCGGCGAAGGTGAGTGCGGCGAGGTCGAGCAGGGTGGCGTCGGTGCCGCCGTGGGTGCAGGCGCGGTGGAAGGCGAGGGTGACGGCGTCCGCGCCCTGGAGGTCGATCTCGTCGCGCAGCGCGACCACGGCGATCCGTCCCTGCGGACGGAGTTCCATTGTGTTGTCGTAGGGAAACATTTGTCGACCCTGTCATATGCGGGCCCATGTGCGCAGGGGGCACCCCAATTCCTGCGGAGTTGACCGTGAGGGGATCGGGGGCGGCAGTTCCGGGTGTCACGACTGATGTGCGTCAGTCCTGGTCCGCACTGGACAGGGCCTCGGTGATGATGCGGGTGGCGAAGTCGGGGTCCTCGGTGATGCGGTTGATGTGCTCCGCGAGCAGGAAGGCGGTGACTTCCAGCGGGGTCATCTCCGCCTCGGTCCAGTCCCCGTACTGCTTGCGCCACAGGCTGGGGCTCAGGCCGGTGCCCGCGGCGATGACGAGGCCGGTCATGGTGGGGATGGCCTCGGGGCGGACGCTCTTGGGCATCATGCGCATCGTGGCCACGAGGTTGGGCACCACGTACTCGATGACGTCCTTGTCGTGCTCCTCATGGGTCTTCCGCAGCCACGTCATGAACATGTAGATGAGCGTGCAGGCGCCGTCGAGCACCTCACGGACTCCCTGCGGTCCCAGGGACCTGGCGAACTGATCGGCCATCGCCTGCTGTTCGGGGCTGGTCCCGGTCTTGCCGTCGTGGATGCCCTTGAGCCGGGAGTCGATGATCATCAGCGCGGTCCCCACATCACCGGCGGGCGCGTGCGCGGGGTCGCAGGGCGATGGCACAGAGTCCTCCTCGGGCGGCCGGGACGGGCGGTGCGGCGTATCCAAACAGTAGACGGCCGACGCCATGCACCTCCGGCGAATTCCGATGCCCGCCTGATCAGTTGCCTCTGGTCAAACACTCCTTCGGGCATACGCTGCTGTGTTCTGCAGCCGGCTGACACCCCTCCGGTGAGCCGGTCTCCCTCTCAGCACCACGGCGAACCGCCGCGGTCGGCGATGATCCCCACGTGGAGCCGGCCGCCGTCCGGCCCCTCCACGGCGAGGTAGGCAGTCGTGCCGCCCACCGGTTTGGTCAAGCAACCGGGCACCGCGGTGCTTCCCTTCGCGGTGCGCGGCCGCCAACCACCGGCCCGGGTGGCGGCTTCGTAATGCCGAAGGACACGCTCTGGCGAATCAGTGTGCCGGTACCGTGCCCCCACGACCACGAAGCGATCGTCGTCGTCACACTCCCGGTAGCCGTCCTCCCGGTCCGCTCCGTCCGGTGCCCGCCTCACGGCTCAGCAGGCAGGAAAGGCGACCTTCGTCAGTTCTTCGGAGGCCTGCCAGACGCGCTGGGCCTCCTCGGTGCTGCGCAGGCGCGAGTAGAGCTTCTGCTCGCCGGGAGGGCCGCCGATGTGCCCCGGCCCGCGCGGCCCGTAGAACCCGCCGCGCTTGGCGTCGGGGGAGGTGGCGGCGTACAGGGCGGGGAGTTGTGCGGTGCGGACCGTCCCGACCAGGATGCCGCGGGCCGACAGCGCCCGGATCATGCGCACGCTCCGGGTGTCCTGGCTGCGCCCGACCTCGGGGCGAGCGGCGAGCAGGCTCGTCGGGGCGACCCCGGGATGGGAGAGATTGCTGGAGATGCCCCAGCCGTTGCTCTGGCTGCGCCGGTCGAGTTCGAGACCGAAGAGCCCGAACGCGATCTTGGACTGGCTGTAGGCCTTCATGCCGTCGTAGGCACGCTCCCAGTTCAGGTCGTCCCAGTTGATGGCGCCTTGATTCGCCGCGACGCTGACTTGTGAGGTCACGCGCGCCTGGCCGGCGCGCAGCAGCGGCAGCAGGTGGGCCACCAGCGCGAAATGACCGAGGTGGTTGGTGCCGAACTGAAGCTCGAACCCGTCGGCGGTCGGCTGCCGGTCGGGCGGGGTCATGACCCCGGCGTTGTTGATGAGGATGTGGATCGGCCGGCCCTCCTCCACCAGGCCCTTGCCGAGGGCTGCGACGGAGGCCAGCGAGGACAGGTCGAGCTCGCGCAGCGACACGTTCGCGCGGGGCACCGTCTGACGGATCGTGGAGATCGCCGCCTCGCCCTTGCGCGGGTTGCGCACGGGCAGGAGCACTTCGGCCCCGGCCTCGGCGAGTCGGGTGGCAAGGCCGAGCCCGATTCCGTCGCTCGCTCCGGTGACGACGGCGCGCCTGCCGGACAGGTCAGGAACATCGATGTCGATGGGTTTGCGTGGCATGTGCCCACTCCCGGGTGGTGTCGTTGCTTGCGCCGTCATCCCGTCGTGGAAGGCGGTGGCGCTGTTCACGGCTGCCCGATCCTGCCTTCACGAGTGGGTACGTCACCGAGCCTCGGACGGCGCCGTTGCGGACGCAACTGCTGAAGGGGGGATCGACAGTCCGTGGATGCCGCGTCGTACGGGCGGTAGAAAGGAACATCGAAGGAGGCATGCACGGTGACGGAGGCACGCACAGTGATCGATCGGACCGGCCTCGCGGAGTTCCTCCGGCACCGCCGGCAGTCGCTGCAACCCGAGGACGTGGGCCTGCCGCGCGGGCAGCGCCGCAGGACGAGCGGGCTGCGGCGGGAGGAAGCGGCCGCGCTGTGCCACATGTCCACCGACTACTACGCGCGGCTGGAGCGGGAGCGAGGCCCCCATCCGTCCGAGCAGATGATCGCCTCCATCGCGCAAGGGCTCCATCTCTCCCTCGACGAACGCGACCACCTGTTCCGGCTCGCCGGACACACCGCGCCCCCGCGGGGCGCGGACAGCCGCCACATCAGCCCCGGTCTGCTGCGCATCCTCGACCGCCTGCACGACACTCCCGCGGAGATCGTCACCGAGCTCGGCGAGACACTGCGGCAGACCCCGCTCGGCATCGCGCTCACCGGCGACCTGACCCTCTACAGCGGCCCGACCCGCAGCATCGGCTACCGATGGTTCACCGACCCCGCCACGCGACAGCTCTACGCCCCCGAGGACCATCCGTTCCTCACCCGTATGTTCGTCTCGGGACTGCGCGGGGCGGTCACTCTGCGGGGTCCCGGTTCCCGTGCCGCCCACTACGCCGACTTGTTGCTCGCGCAGAGCCAGGAGTTCCGCGAGGTGTGGAACAAGCACGAGGTCGGCATCCGCCCCCGCGAGCTGAAACGCTTCGTCCACCCCGAACTCGGCGCACTGGAATTGACCTGCCAGACGCTCCTCGACCCGGACCAGCCGCACTTCTTGCTCGTCTACACGGCCATCCCCGGCAGCGAGAGCTACGAGAAGTTGCAGTTGCTGTCCGTCATAGGAGCACAGGGCCCGCACTGACCCCGGCGGCCTGCCGGACGGTTCGCGCGGCCCCCTGGGGAGGCTGTTGACCCTCACGTGGCGTGAGGCCGCATAGTCGGGGCCGTGGAAGATAACTGGACCGTGGGACGCGTGGCCGGGCTTGCCGGCGTGAGCGTCCGCACGCTGCATCACTACGACGAGATCGGGCTGGTCCGGCCGTCGACGCGGACCGCGGCCGGGTACCGGGCCTACGCGGCGGACGACGTGGAGCGGCTGCGAGAAGTGCTGGCCTACCGGCGGCTGGGTTTCGGGCTGCGGGAGATCGCCGAGCTGGTCGGTGATCCCTGCGCCGACGCGGTCGCGCATCTGCACCGGCTGCGCGGCCTGCTGCTGGAGCGGAGGGATCGCGCCGACGCCATGGTGGCGGCCATCGACAGGGAGCTCGCGTCACGAGCGAAGGGGCTGACGGTGACACCGGAAGAACAACTGCAGATGCTCGGGGCACGGCTCTACGACGCGATCGGCGGCGCCTACACCGCGACACGACGCACCGATCCGCGGATCGCCGAGCAGATCTGGGACGCGCTCGGGGACGCGCGGACGGTCCTGAACGTGGGGGCCGGTACCGGTTCCTACGAGCCTGCCGACCGCCAGGTGACCGCGGTGGAACCCTCGGCGGTCATGCGGGGCCAGCGGCCTGCCGGTGCGGCGCCGTGCGTGGCCGCCGCCGCGGAGAACCTGCCCTTCGACGACCGGTCCTTCGACGCCGCGATGGCGGTGTCCACCGTGCACCACTGGGGGGATCCGATGGCGGGGCTGCGCGAGTTGCGGCGGGTGGCCCGGCGGGTGGTGGTGCTCACCTTCGACACCGACGAGCCCGGATGGCAGGACCGGTTCTGGCTGACCCGCGACTATCTGCCCGAGTTCGCCTCGGTTCTCGCCGGCTTTCCCTCGCTCACCGGGATGGCCGATGCGATTGGCGCCCGCGCGCAGCCGGTACCCGTTCCGTGGGACTGCGCCGACGGCCTGTTCGAGGCGTACTGGCGCCGCCCCGTGGCGTACCTGGAAGATCATGTGCGCCGTGCGGCGTCGGTCTGGACGAGGGTCGGTCTGCAGACCGAGCAGCGGGCGGTGCAAAGCCTCGGCGACGACCTCGAGTCCGGCCGGTGGGCCGAGCGCAACGGCGATCTGGCCGACCTCGACGCGGCGGATCTCGGCCTCCGCCTGCTCGTGGCCTGACCGGCGTCGAAGGGACCGGCGCGGAAGTCCCGGTGCGGAAGCGAAGTCGGGATCAAGCGGCGGTGAACTCGGTGCATGGACCACGGCGCGTGGGGTACTCACGCGCCGTAGGCGGGGAGGCGTGTGCCACCTGGGG
>NZ_JBNNJZ010000195.1:0-13770 GCF_050270335.1 Streptomyces sp. NPDC059900 | reverse complement strand
CCGTGTCGGTTCGCGGGGCGGGCCGCTGGTGGCTCAGCGCGCCACGTACTGCGTGAGGATCGCCTGCACCTCGTAGATGTCGACGCCCTTGGTGAAGGTCTTCTGGATCGGCTCGTGGCTGCCGGAGAGCCAGATCTTCAGCTCGGCGTCGAGGTCGAAGTGCCCGGCGGTCTCCACCGCGAAGTGCGTGATGCTGCGGTACGGGACCGAGTGGTACTCGACCTTCTTGCCGGTTATCCCCTGCTTGTCGACGAGGACCAGACGGCGGTCGGTGAAGAGCATGGTGTCGCGGATCAGCAGGAACGCCGCCTGCACCTGCTCGCCGTGCCCCAGCAGGCGCGCGTAGTCCTGCTGCGCGGTCGCCGGATTGATCGTGTGCGCGTTTCCGAACAGTGCCATGTGAAACCCCCCATTTACTGAACTTCCGGACTGAACTTGTCCGAACTGGATCTCTACGAGCCTAGTTGGACCAGTACAGGTACTTCCAGGCGCCGTAGGTCGTGGAGTTCACGTTGTCGCCGGACGAGCCGTTGACGTACGTGGAACGCATCCGCGCCTTGATGCCGGACTGGTCCGGCCCCTCCAGGGTGATGGCCGACTTGCCGTTCGTGCCGATCGGGAAGTACTCGGAGTCGGCGGAGTGCCACCTGCCGCCCGAGTAGACCTGCAGGTCGAAGCGCTGCTTGCGGCCCTTGTAGTAGCTCATGGTCGTGGTCAGGACCGGGTCGGCCCGCTTGTGGAACCAGTAGTACGACGTCGAGCCGATCTTCGCCTTCTTGTAGTGCTTGGAGACGGAGGTGGAGATCTTGACCTTGGCGTACGCCGTGGACTTCGCCGTCTTCGGCGCGGTGCGGGCGTCGCCCTTGTAGACCGCGGTGACGACGGTGTCGCGCTTCATGTCCACCGTGGCGGAGATGTTGCCGCTGGAGTTGACCTTGCCGGTCTTCACCAGCTTGTCGGGCTTGTCGCCGCCGTAGGGGTTGGCCCAGATCTCGACCGTGCGGTTCTTGTACGTCGAGCCGAGGTGCGCGGTGAAGGAGACGTCGGCGCCGTAGCCGTACACCTTGCCGTTCTTGTTCACCGTCAGCGTCGCCTTGGTGCGGGAGACGTCGACCTTGTCCGATGCGCTGACCTGCGTGTGCTCGGCGTCGCCCGCGTACGTGACCTTGTACGTCACCTTGCCGCCGGCGGGCGGTGTGTCGGTGAAGGAGTAGGAGCCGTCCGCCTTGACCGTGACGGCGGGCAGGGCCTTGCCGTCGGGGCTCTCCACGTCGGTGCGGGTGACCTGGAGCTTGGTGCCGCCCGGCAGCGGCACGGTCGCCGTGATCTTCCCCGTGACGGTGAGTTTCTTGGCGCGGGTGGCGGTGGACGGGGCGCTGACCGTGAGGGCCGGGGCGTTCAGGGTCGGGTCGGTGAGCACCTTGAGGGTGTAGCCGCTGCCGGACTCGGCGACGGCGAAGAGCCGCGAGGAGTCCGGGGCCCAGGCAAGATCGGCCGCACCGATCATGTCGGCCGTGCCGGTGTCGTACGTACGGATCGGCTGGGAGGTGTTGGGCCGGTAGACCGACACCTTGTCGCCCTTGGCCTGGGCGACGAGCCCGTTCGGCGCGATATCGGCGCGGTGGCCGGAAGGGTAGGCGCCCGCGGCCTTGAACTTCCCGTCCGCGTAGGCGTCGCGCTGGGTGCCGTTGACCAGGACCTGCGCGGCGCCGGGGACGAGGTCGATGTCGCTGATGCCGTCGTTCAGCGAGTAGTCGCCGTTGTGCCAGGCGGTCAGCTGCGGAGTGCTGCCGGAGACGTCGACGACGGCCATCGAGTCCGTGGACAGACCGGTCTCGCCGACGGCGAGCAGGCCGGGCGCGGAGGGGTCGGTGTCGAGCAGACCCGCGTCGTGGATTCCGGGATGCGGCTGCGGAAACAGCCCGAGCGTCACCGAGCCGTCCTCCGGATCGACCGAACCCAGGTCGCCGTCCCACTGGTCGCCGTACGTGAACCAGACCTTGCCGCCGGCGAAGGCGACATGGGTGGGGCCGTCGGTGGTGTCGACGGCGTAGCGGGCCTTGACGTCGAGGGTGGCCGCGTCGAGGGCGACGACCTCGTGCGTGTCCTGCGCGGCGGCGTACAGGGTCGACCCGTCGGCGGACAGCGCGAGATCGGAGACCCCGCTGACCCCGCTCACCGAGTCGACGAGGGCGCCGGAGTAATCGGCGGCGATGACCTTCCCGGCCGTACGGTCACCGACGAAGACCCGCTTGAGCCCGCCGTCCGCGACGATGCCCCCCGGCACCGCGACAACGGCGGAAGCGGCCGCCGCCGACCCGGCCGTGACGACACTCAGGGCCGCCGAACTGAACAGAACCGCGAGAGCTGTCGCGGCAGAAATGCTGCGCGTGCGCACAGTGTGTGTACCCCCACAAAGAATCCCGGTGGATGGCCGGGGAGATGAGAGCGCCGCGCAACACCCGGACGTGACCGCTGAAGTGCGGTTACGCGCGGGGCGCGGCTGCTGTGGCGCAGCGTATGGCATGGCGGGGACAATTGGGGAGGGGGTTTCTCATGGGCTCCCGGGTTTCGGCTCCGGGGATAGCATCGCTGTCGGCATCACTATCGGGGAGTGCTCCCCGCTTGGGTCAATGTGGGTGGAGAGTGACGATGGCCGGAGGTTCGCAGGGCCCGGTGCCTCCGCGGCGGCGGGACGCGCGGCGTAACTGGGAGCTTCTGGTGGAGGCGGCCCGCGCGGAGTTCGCCGAGCAGGGGCTCGAAGCGCCGCTGGACGTGATCGCCCGCCGGGCGGGCGTGGGGAACGCGACGCTCTACCGGAACTTCCCCACCCGCGCCGCCCTCATCAACGCCGTCTTCCACGACCTGCTCACCGGCACGATGACCGCGGGGGAGGAGGCCCGGACCGCGCCGGACGCCTGGGCCGCGCTGAACGACTATCTGCAGGCCGTCTTCGTCACGCTGGCCGCTGACCGCGGCACGAATGACCTGATGACCACCAATCTTGAGGGCATCGACGCGCTCCAGGCCGTGCACGCCCACAACCGCGAGACGATGGACATCCTGCTGAGCCGGGGGCGCGAACAGGGTGCGGTCCGTGCCGACGTCACCACCGAGGACGTGCTCTTCGCGCTCGCCGCCCTCGGCCGCGCGGTTCCGGCCCTCATGGCGGCTACCGCGTCTACCACGGCTGCCCCTGCGTCTACGCCCGCTGCCTGGCGTCGGCCGCTGGCCCTGTTCCTGGACGGCCTGCGTGCCTCGCCGGGGGTACCGGAGCTGCCGGGCTCGGCTCTGACCGCGGACCGACTCGGCGACGTACTGACGGAACTGGGTCCGCATCGCGCGTCCCGCAACGTCGGCGGGTGACGTCGGCGGTTGCTGACGTCAGCGGGTGACCTCGAAGGTGGCCGCGCGGGGCACGAACTTCGTGTCGCCGTCCTTGGCGGTTGCCCGCGCCGAGACGTACCAGGTGCCCGGCGCCAGGTCGGCCGCCTCCTTCTTCGTGACCTTCAGCGTGTAGGTGCAGCGGGACGTCTCTTCCGTGGCGCCCGTGGTCTTGCGGCAGGTGGCGCTCTCCGCCTTCCGGAGCTCCGCCTCGGTCGGGTCGAGCTTCGAACTCGCGGGCCAGGCAAGGACCTTGAGGCCCCGCACACCCGAGTCGTCGCTCACGTCCGCCGTGAAGGTGAGCGAGCCCGTGCCGCCGTCCGGCGCGGGGGCGGTGTAGCGGGCCGAGCCGTTCTTCAGGGCCGGGGGCGTCTTCGGAGCCGAGTCCGAGGCCATGGCGATCCCGCCTGCGGTGATTCCGCCGACGACGACCGCGCCGACGAGCGAGGAGACGACGATGCGCTTGCGGTTGGGCGTGCGGCTGGGAGTGCGGCCGGGCTTGGACATGGGTGTGCCTCCTGAGATCTGGGTGGGGGGCTGGAAGATGTGATCAACGCTAGGGCGGCACGCACCCCGTGGCCTCGGGCTGCCGGACGATTGCCGTCTCGAACCAGAGATAGAGAAGCGGCGCGACGCCATCGGCCTTCGGCCGGATCCGGGCCGTTCACCTGCGGACATAGCCTTGATCCGTCATGTACCGAGTCAAGTGCCGAAACGACGTCCGGCTGTCCCCGGTCCTGCTGATCTGCGCCCAGGCCGTGGTCTGGCCCTGCGCTGCGCTGGTGCGCGGGGAGCTGCCGTCCGGGCCCGCCCTCCTCGTGGCGGCCCTGGTCGCCGGAGTGGTGACCGCCGCGCTCGCCCTGCGCCGTACCCGCCCGGTGGTCGCCCTCGTCGTGGTCGCCGCCGCCTGCGCTCTTGGCGCCGGGCCGCTGCCCGCCGGGGCGACGGCGGTGCTCGGGACCGCAGGCGTCGCGCTCGCCCTGTTCGCCGTGGCGACCGAGCGCGACACCTTCACGGCCGTGCTGAGCGTGGTGGCGCTCGCCGTCTGGCAACTCCTCCAGGGCATCACCCTGCACGGCCTCAGCGACCCCGGCGGACTCGACCTCGTACTGACCGCGTTGCTCTACGCGACCGCGTGCGGCGCCGGTCTCCTCGTACGCCGGAGGAATCGCGCACGTCGGGCCGCCGAGGAACGGCTGAAGCGGGCCGAGGCCGAGCGCCACCGCCTCCCGGCGGTCGAGCGGCGCCGCATGGAACGTGAGCTGCATGACGTGAGCGCCCATCATCTGACGGCGGTGGTGGTCACGGTGGGGGCGGCGCTCGGACTGCGCGAGCGGCGACCCGAACTGGCCGCGGAGGCAGCGGGGTTCGCCGTCGAGACCGGCCGTGAGGTGAGCCGGGCGCTGGGCGCGGTGCGCGCGCCGGCGCCCTCGCGGGGCGAGCTTCCGTCGCCGGAGGAGCGGCTGCGTGGCCTGGTCGCGGGCTTTTGCCGCCTCGACCAGGAGGTGGACCTGGACCAGCGGGTGGACCCGGAGGTCGGCCCGCTGCCGGACGGCGCCGTCGCGGACGCGGCGTACGGAATCGTCCGCGAGGCACTGACCAACGTGGCACGGCATGCTCCGGGTGCGCGGACGACGGTGCTGTGCCGGTACGGCGAGACCCGTACGGACGTGGTCGTCACCAGCGCCCCTGCGCGGTCCAGACCGGTGGCGCGGGCCCACGGCGCCGGACTGGGCGGCGGACGCGGCCAGGGTTTCCTGCGGTCCCGGGCGCGGGAAGCGGGCGGCACCCTGCACAGCGGGCCGACGGCGGAAGGCGGCTGGGAGGTGCGCGCGGTCCTGCCCGGCCGTACCGCGGCCCCGGTGGAGCAGGCCGAGACGCGCAACTACCGCCTGGCGCAACTGACGGCGGCAGCCGGCCTCGTCCTGCAACCGCTGCTCCCGGCGCTGGTGATCAGGGCGGACGGCGACACGGCGTCGAACGCGCAGCACGTGTCCGCAGGCGTGCTTTTCGCGCTCCTCGCGGCGGCCCAGGCGGTCGCGCTGCTGTGGCTGCGCCGCGCGCCCCGTACCGCCCTCGGGGTCCTGCTCGCGCTGGCCCCGCTGTGGCCGGTGGCGATGGCGGCGGGCGACTACACCGGGCCTGCGGTACTGCCGCCTGCCCTGAGCATGCTCGGCACTTGCGCGGCGCTGGTCGCGGGGCCGGTGCGGGTGGTCGGGGGCGTGCGTGGGGTCGGGCTGGCGGCCGGGCTCGGGGTCGCGCTCTCGGCCGTGGTGGTGCACGCGGGGGCCGCGACCGCCGCCGTCCTGGTTCGCGGCACGACGGCTCCCGCGTGGGCGGTGGCCGTGTGCGCGACGGCCGGGGCGGCCCTGGCGGTGGGCGCGGCCTGCTGGGCCGGGGGCCTGGCGCGCCGACGTGACGTGGCCGCCAGGGACGTACGGGAGGAGCGCCTCGCCGCCTGGACCGAGGAGGCCGTCCGGGACGCGTGGGCCGAACGCCGCCGGATCGCAGCGGGCCTGGAGACCACCGTCCTCGCACGCACCGCGGACATGGTCACGGAGGCGGAGGCGGGCAGGCTGGCGGAGACCGCCGAACGGGCCCGCGAGGCACTGGCGGCGATGCGCGCGCTGCTCGACACGGTGCGGGAGGGGGAAGGCGGACCGGAGGGTGCCGACGAGCGACGACCACAGCCCACCGTCCAGGCCCTGGACCTCCTCGCCCACCAGGTCAGGGCCACGGGACGCGACGTGGAGATACGCGTGACGGCCCGGGTACCGGACCGCCTCCCCACCGCCGTGGATCTGTCCGCCTACCACGCCGCCGAGACCCTGCTCGCGCCCGGCGGCGATGAGCCCGCGGTGCTCGAACTGGACGCGGACGGCGATACGTTGACGCTGACGGCCACCGGAGTGCCGAGTTCCGCGGTGTCCGCCGTACGGGATCGGCTGGCGGTCCGGGTCGAGGCGCTGGAGGGCACTCTGACCACGGCCCGGGCGAGCACACTCCGCCTCACCTGGCCTCTCACACCGCCCGACACACCGCCCGACATGCCGCCCGACATGCCGCCCGACGAGAAGAGCGAACGATGAGCCTGAAAGTGCTGGTCGTCGACGACCAGGGCATCGTGCGGGCGGGTTTCGCCGCCGTGATCGACGCCGAGGACGACATGACGGTGGTCGGCGAGGCGGCGGACGGAGTCGAAGCGGTGCGGTTGGCCGCTGACCTGGCGCCGGACGTGGTCGTCATGGACGTACGGATGCCGGAGCTGGACGGGATCGCCGCCACCCGGATCATCACGGGCCGGGACAACGCACCCAGGGTCCTGGTCCTGACCACCTTCGATCTCGACGCGTACGTCTTCGACGCGCTGCGCGCGGGGGCCTCGGGTTTCCTGCTCAAGGACGTGCACGCCGCCGAACTGCTCCAGGGCATCAGGGTGGTGGCGGCGGGCGAGAGCGTGCTCGCGCCGTCGGCGACGCGCAGACTGATCGGCCACTACGCGTCAGGGACCGAGCGGGCCCGCCCCGGCAGAAGTCCCGGGGGCCTGGACACCCTGACCGGCAGCCAGCGCAACGTACTCACGCTGCTCGCGTCCGGCCTCAACAACGCGGAGATCGCCGAGGACCTCGGCATCACCGTCGGCACGGTGAAGTCCCACGTGAACGCGCTGCTGCGCAAACTCGGCCTGCGTGACCGGGTGCAGGCCACGATCCTGGCGTACGACCTGGGCCTGACCCACCCGAACCCACCGGGCGGCCACCTCTGAAGTACCGACGCCCGCACGTACCGACGCCCGCACGTACCGATCGCCGCAACGGAGGAGCCACCACCATGCCCGACCGCCCCTTTCGCCGCCCCACGGCCGGTGCCGCCGTCGCCCTCGCCTACCTGGCGGTCTGCGCCGCGCTGCTGGTGTGGGCACTGGTGGTGACGGCAACCGACACCTCGGACGAGTCCATGGCGGGAGTGATCCCCTTGCTCGCCACGGCCCCGGCAAGCTTCGTACTCCTGCTGCTCCCGGGCGGCACCGCGATGGTGATCGTGGCGGTGGCGGTCGGGGCACTGGTGAACGCGGCGATCATCAACTGGTGCGGACGAGCACTGAGCAGGGGAAGCGGGCGATAGAGAAGGCGCGAAAAGGCACGGCTGGCGAGGGGGAGGGTGCGACTCACTGCTTGCCGGTGCCGACGGGGTCCACGAAGACCTCGCCGTCGGCGCCGACGGGAAGGTTGAGGTCGGTCGAGAGGGACTTGGAGTGGGTCTCGTTCGGCGGGGTGACCTCGATGGCGCTGACGTAGACGCCGTCGTCGCCGTCCTTCTTCGGCGGGGTGTGCAGGGTGAAGCGGGTCGTCTCACCGGTGTTGAGCACGACGGCCGGGGCGGAGACCTTGCTGCGCTCGGCGCTGAGCGGCCCGGAGGCGTCCTCGGACCGCAGGTCGACGCCGGGGAAGCCCTTGAGTGAGCAGGTGTCGCTCGTGTTCTTGAGGCTGACCATGAGATCGCCCTCGCCCATGCCGTGGGCGGTGCCGAACTCCAGGTTGGCCGTCTTGCAGTTACCGGTGGTGACCTGCCCACCACCACTGCCGGTGCCGCTGCCCTTGGCGGCTTCGGTGGAGGTGTCGTCGCTGCTGCTGTTCGAGGCGTTGTCGCCGCCGGAGCCCGAGTCCGAGGAAGAGGAGGAAGAGGCCCCGGAGTCCTTCGACGCGCCACCGGCGTTGGAGTCGCCGTCGCCATTGCAGGCGGTGAGCGAGAGACCGGCGGTGAGGACCAGGGCGGCGAGGGTCATCTTCTTGGCGCGCATCGTTTCTTCCTTGCGGTCGGTGCCGGCTGTCTGTCCGGCACGAGCGAGCGTTACTGATCAAGAGGACCCACTTGCCGACAGGAAACGTTCCACTCACCCACTCCCTAATACGTGCCTGTTACAAGCACCCACGAAATCCCCCACCAAACACTCCAATCGCCCGCCACCCGGGACGGCCCCGTAACCGAATGCCTCTTGCATCAATTTGCAACAGCAGACCCACGAAACAAGCTCCGCCGCATGGACTACGTTTGCTGCATGCCCATGAAGCGGACCAGTGTGTACGCCGATCCCGAGGACCTGGCGATCATCAAAGAGGCCGCCAAGCGCAGGGGCGTAAGCGAGGCCGAGATCATCCGACAGGGCATCCACCTCGCGGCGATGGCGAACCGGGCCTGGGATGAACCGCTGTTCTCGCGGACCTTCGAGGGACGTGGTCGCACGCCATCCAAGTCCGAGCCCGGGGGCACGGTCGCCGACGCGGTACGGCCTTCCGCGTCCTGCCCCACGACCTGTTGCTCTGACGCGTCGGCATCGAGCGCACCAAGTCCTTGACCTCAAGCGAGGTTGAGATTCCAGGATGGTGCGCATGGATACCGAGAGCGCAGACATCAAGGCCATCGAGGAGATCGTGGCCACCGTCGAGCAGGTTCAGCGCGCCAGAGACGCCGAGGGCTTCCTCGCGCTGTTCCACCCCGACGCCCTCTGGACGACCGCCCACGGCAAGGTCCTCATAGGCTTCGACGCCATCGCCGAGTTCACCCGCGCCGTGCTGCCCAATGCCGAGTGGGACGGTGAGGTCACATACGAGGCAGTGCACATCCAGTTCCTGCGCCCCGACGTGGCGGCCGTAAAGATCCGCCAGATCTACCACTCGCCGGCCGGCGACACGGAAGGCGCCCCGCTCTACGTCATGACCAAGCAGCCCGACGGCAACTGGCTCCTGCACGCCGCCCAGAACACCGAGGTCCGAGCCGCCTGAAGCAGCTCACCAGCGAAGCCAATGCGCCATCCGCACAAGGACGTTGAGGCATGAGGAGGGGGCGGAGCCGGAGCCGGAACCTGAGCCGCCCCCCGAGCGCGCGTCCAACCGTTTCAGCGACGGCCCCCCTGACCCCCTCATCTCGCAGCTGGCCAAGGTCAACAGGGGAGAGCACATTCCGACTCCCGGAGACAACCCGGACGGCGAAGCCCGCGACCCCGATGACGAAGCATGGCGGAA
The DNA here is from genome assembly GCF_050270335.1 of Streptomyces sp. NPDC059900. Taxonomy (NCBI): domain Bacteria; kingdom Bacillati; phylum Actinomycetota; class Actinomycetes; order Kitasatosporales; family Streptomycetaceae; genus Streptomyces; species Streptomyces sp. NPDC059900. Next base: position 4,363 of record NZ_JBNNJZ010000195.1, on the reverse strand, counting down.
CGACAAGAACGGCCCCTATGCGCAGGGCCGTAGCCGGAAGAACTAACGCACAGGCTTCGGCCAGCGCCGCGTGGTGCACTCGCCGTACGCTATGCCATTTTGAATGGCATACTCAATGTGTGACTGACGACGATGCAGACTTCCCGCCCGGCGACGGCCCCACCAGTGGTATCTCCGTCACCTTGACTGCCGGAACCCTGCAGGCTATCCGCGAGCGGGTCGGCAAGCGAGGCGTCTCGGCCTACCTGGAGAAGGCGGCCCAGCGACAGATCGAGCGCGACAACCTCGACGAGCTGATTGCGGACTTCGACAAGGTGCACGGCCCGGCAGACCCCGAGGCCGTGGCGGCCAAGCGTGCCCGGCTGACCGGTGGCGCCACGAACGCCGGGGCGGCCGCGTGAGCGGTGCCCTGGTTCTGGACAGCGAGGGCCTGGCAAAGGCCGTACAGCGTGACCGGGAGCTCCACGAGTGGCTGACAGCGGCTCGCGACGCGGACCTGCCCGTGATCACCTCAGCAGCCGTGTTGGTCGAGGTGATTCATCCGAAGATCAACGACGCCGCACTGAGGTGGACCCTCTCCCGCCTGAGTGTCGAGCCCGTGACTCAAGGCGTCGCACAATCCGCTGCCGCCTTGCTGCGTGCGGCGGGGTTGCACGGCCACAAGTACGCCATCGACGCCATGCTGTGCGCAACCGCCCTGCAACACCCCGGCCGGGTGACGATCCTGACTTCGGACGTGGAAGACATCGAACTGCTCACAGCCGGGCATCCACGCCTGATCGCGGAGAAGGCCTAAGCCACGGCGCCTCATAGCTGCGGCGTTTGGACCACCAGGGAAACTCATAACGCAGCCTGCCGCGGGGGGCTGCTTGAAGCACGTCCGGGCAACAAAGAACCCCCAGGTCCATGACCTGGGCTCTCAGCTTGGGAAGCTGCGATCACTTGATGCCGGTCTGGGCGCTGACGTGGGCGAACGGTGGGAGCGCGGTCCCGTTGGGCCTGGCAGCGTTCACCGTGATTCCCCGCTGTTCCCTGCCCGATCTGGTGCGCTTGTGGTGCGAGCCGCAGAGCGTGCGCAATCGTGCTCGTAGGCGGGCACGTTGTCAGTGCTGATAGCTAGAGTCTCGAACGCGCGGCCGACTTCCGAGGTGTCCAGCTCTGTAGAGCAGCTGCATCCCCGACTCTGGATGGGGGCGGCCCGGTACAGCCCGGGACCTAACCACCGGTCGGGCTCCGTCGATGGCTAAGGAGAGACCTGTCAGCGTCGGCCGCGCACTGAGTTCGGTCTTGGCGCAGGAGCAAACGCCTGCTTTTCAACTGTGCTGGCGGGGCGTTGGGAAGTGTGTGGGGCGTTCACCTGGGTCGTGGGCGGTCGACAGCCCTCACCAGGACAAGTTCGGGACTGTCTGAAACGGCCGTGAACGGGGCTGAATGAGACGGAAAGGGAGACGGCGCGATGCGAGTTGCGCTACGAGAATCCTTGTCCCGAGCCCGTAAAAGACGGAGGTCGCGTTAGTTATCAATTACCCGGCCCCCGGTCGTACTTACCCAAGTCCCTCCTCTCCTGAAGCGGCTCGTGGCCAAGCCGAACTCGAAAGCTCCGCTCAAGGTTCTGGCGAGCGGCACGAGCGTGGCCAGCGAGCTGTTCGCAACCTGGGGCATCGCCACTCCGTGCAGAGTTCAGCATGTCGTCAAGGATCTTCCTCAAGCCACGCGCGTCACGCCACATTTCCGCCGATGCATCGAGGTTGAGGCCGTGGTAATGGTTGATGAACTCGTCATGAGCGGCACCAGCCGCCTTTGCTAGATCCGGATCAGATGACTCGCCGCCAGCCTGCGCAAGCTGGACGGAGGCTTGCCGAGAATGGCGTTGGGCCACGAGGAGCTGCGAGTATGTCGTGCGTAACGCCACCCTGGTCTGGTGTTCCAACTCGCGCGTCTGTAAGCGCAGTTCGTGGATAGATTCGTACCTCTTCACGATGAGGCCGGCAACGATCCCGATGAAGACAGCCGTAAGAAGCGCGTTCACTGCCCCCGCAGCCAGCGTCTCTCCGAAGTTGAGTTGGGAGAGCGTCATCACGAACTCCTCTCTCAGAGTGCAGCCCACGGCAGTCGTCACCGATACTGCATCGCTGGCCCTGCTGTCGTTCGCGGCTGAGTCCGGTGACCGTGGTCCTGACCCTGGATGGTGTCAATGCAGTCCGCCGCGGAGTACGTCTTGCGTTACCTACGCGAGGTGGTTGACGCTAATGCCGGTTGCGTAGGGACTGAAACTGCAGGGGCTCCAGCGCTCCGCAGGCCTACCGTTACGCTGCTTGCGCCCGGGCCGACCGGTCATCTTGGCCAAGGACTGACCGCGGGCGTGTGGAAGATGCGGCAGTCGTGGCTACTTCCCGAGAGATTCACCGCGCGGTGTTCCTGTGATCTGGGTTCTTCCGGATCTCGCGCTTGACGGAGCGAACAGCCCTCGCGGCTGAGATCGTCTTCCTTGCCAGCTTGGGTACCTGATCCAGCAGATGACCCAATACAAGCGTGGCACTCGTGATGGCGCCAATGGCTGCAAGTGCCCAGTCCCCAACGCTCACGCCGGTACCTCGTTTCGGCTGGTCGAGCACACCCGCAATGGGGCCTCGACTCCACGTACTCGGAAGCCCGGCGTCGGTCTGAGAGGCGGTGTACCACTAGCGACGCCGATGCTAGCTGTGCCGCGTCAATGCCCGACCTAGGCGCTTGCCAAACATGCCCACCCGACGCAATGGCGATGGGTCGTTCTCAGTCCATCGGCGAGGACAACGACGCCCCGGACCTGAGCTTGGGAAGCTGAGGTGATCTACGTACGGTTGCTCGGCTGACCTGGGGCGGAACCGGTGTCAGCGCCGGACCGCTCGTCGGGTTGGCACCCGGTGTTCCCCCTGGTTCCCCGCAGGATCTGGCACGCGTTTGGCACAGCCAGACGCCTTTGGCGGAGTGTAGAGCTGACGTTCGCTCCGTATTGGCGCCGTACCGCTTCTCACAGCCGTGTGTGGTGCGTCACACTGGAGGGGCTGGTCGAAGCAAGGGGGGACCATGAGCAGTTCGCACCTCAATGCTCCTATCCGAGCCCGCATGTACGCGAAAACCCCACACAAGGTGATTTGGGTCGTCGCAATCGTGGTCTCAGCTGGCCTTCTGGCACCACCGTTGTTTTTCATCGCGGCCAAGAAGCGCGTTGTCAGCATGGCGGTGCCCGTGTTCTACGCAGTGATCATCTATGGCTCGGTCATCGTGGCGACGATCCTCGGCAACTCGAAGAACTGGGAGGGGCTCGTCCTCGCCCTCACGATGATCGTCGCGGCCGTACACGCTGCTCTCCTCGATACGGAGTGGAAGCCGGGTCGCTGAAAGTGCTGCCCCTCATACCATCGGCTCTTGATCACTCTCGGCCTTGCCCGCGCGCCCGTGCGCATCGGCTGGATGCCCTGGGCGAGGCTGCCCAGGGCATCCGAGGTATCCGTCGTTACTTGCCAAGCGCTACGTTTCCGCTCTCCTCCTGCGGCGAACGGCGAACGAGGAGAGCGATGGTGCTTGCTGTGGCGCTAGCGATGGCGGCGACGGCGGTCCCGGTGCCGGGTTCGACGGCCCCGGCGAGAACGCTCACGCCAAGGAGTGATCCCACGGCGGAGGTCCCGGTAGCTGCCAAGACGTTCCGACGGCGAAGGGTGAGCGCGGTCACTGCGCGGAAGCGGCACGCGGGCTTACGGTTGGCCATGGGTATAGGCCCTTTCTAGGTGCTGGATGCAATTACCCGGCGGCCCCCTGTTCGAGCAGGGGGCCGCAGCCATGTGCAGACACGGCTGCGGCCAAAGGCCTGTAGGAGCACCCCGGTTGGGGCGCTGGAGTAATTGGCTCACAGGCGAGAACCGACGTTCAAGAAACGTGTGGTGCGCCACACTTGCACCCCGTGAAACAGGCAAAACGTGAACAAGCGTTCATATCGCCCGCACTGAATCGGCAATCCGTGCATTTAGGATCACGTGTACCTGGGCTTTCACGTGCGGCAATTCCACATTCGCCCGAATTGCTCTTCCTCTATCATGCGTCTAAAAGTGACGCAATGATTCCGTTTTCGGCCTTGCGTAGATAGTGATCAGGGTCACATTTGCGTTGAGGCTTCCTGGTCAGCCCGCCCTCCCGGTCGATGCCGCACCCTAAAAAAGGGTCCTCGATCCACGTGGATAGGGCTGATGTGGCTAGAAGAGATTTCGTGACCTCTGTCACATTGTGACGCTGCGTGATGGGTCAAACCATGACGATTGCCGCGTCGATCACACTGAGAAACGCCGCGTTGTGCAGGCTGCCTCCCCTTGCTAGCCTGACTTAGCAC
>NZ_JBNNJZ010000194.1:0-13814 GCF_050270335.1 Streptomyces sp. NPDC059900 | reverse complement strand
GCCTACGCGCGCGTGCCGGCCATCACCCCGCGGAGGCCTGCGGTACCGAAGGGGGCGTACGGGGAACTGCGGCTGCCGGAGGCGCGGTAAGGGGGCCGGGGGCCCTCCAGCCGAGCCCACGGGTCAGTCGACACAGAACTCTCAGTCGACACAGAACTCATTGCCCTCGATGTCCAGCATCGGTATGCAGGAGTCATTGCCGTCGTACAGGGTCTGCACGTGTACGGCGCCGAGCGGGACGAGCCGCGCGCATTCGGCCTCGAGCGCGGCGAGTCGCTCCTCACCCACGAGCCCGGTGCCGACCCGCACGTCGAGGTGCACCCGGTTCTTGACGACCTTCCCTTCGGGAACCCGCTGGAAGTACAGCCGCGGGCCGACCCCTGAGGGGTCATGACAGGAGAACGACGCATCCCGCTCCTCGGCCGGCTGCGAGGCCTTGAAGTCGTCCCAGGTGGCAAACCCCTCCGGCGGCGAGGGCACGACATACCCCAACACCTCGCACCAGAAGCGAGCGAGGCGCTCGGGTTCCGCGCAGTCGAAGGTGACTTGGAACTTCTTGATCGACGTCATCGGCTCACCGTATGCGGTGGCGGCCGAGCGCCGCGGCGGATGGCCAGATCGGAGGGGCAGCCCGGAGAGGGAGCCCGTAGGGACAGATCGAAGGGGCATTTAACGACCCGACCACTGTCATGTCACGAACGTGTCTTGAAAACGATCAAGGAGCAACTGAGGCGACCACCTCGCCCGTCTGGCATGACAGAACTCAACAAGGACGAACAGTCCCCGCTCGCTCCCAGGAGCGACAGCCCCACGCAGACGCGAAGGACAGGCACCACCATGCGCACTCGGAAGATCTCGGCACTGACCATGACCGCCGTGGCCCTCAGCCTGGCACTGACGGCATGCAACAACGACGGCGCCGACAAGGCGTCCTCTCCCGAGAGCTCCGCGACCAGCTCGTCGGCGACGGCCACGAAGACCCCGAAGTCCGACGCGACCACCGCGGACGGCAAGCAGTCGGGCACCCCCGCCAAGTCCGACGCGAAGTGCACGGACCAGCTGGACTACGCGGGCGACCCGCGCCCCAACGCCGAGATCAACTCCATCGGAACGGACACGGGCACCTGCCCGCCGGTCCAGAAGTCCCCGTCCGACACGAAGTGCACCGACCAGCTGGACTACGCGGGCGACTCCCGCTCCAACGCCGAGATCAACTCCATCGGCGCAGACACGGGCACCTGCCCCGCCCCCCAAAAGCCCGAAGCGGCCACGGGCACCCCGAAGAAGCCCGGCGTGAAGTGCACGGACCAGGTGGACTACGCGGGCGACACGCGCCCGAACGCAGAAATCAACTCCATCGGCGAAGACACGAACACGTGCCCGCCGGTCAAGAAGTAAGCCCCCCACACGCGTCACCGCAGGTGAGAGGCCATGTGCGCCCCCGGCAGGACTCGAACCTGCGGCCAAGCGCTTAGAAGGCGCCTGCTCTATCCACTGAGCTACGGGGGCCGGATGGTGGCCGGTGGCCTGGAGCCCGGGTGGGGACGAGCCGTGACCTTGCCGGGGACAAGGATAGGGCTCCCGGGTCCTTGTCCCTGGTGCTTCGCCTCCGAGGCGCTATGTGGAGGTTCAGTGAAGCGGTCCTGATAATCGCAGGCAGGTGCGAATCCCGCATCGCTTTTGGCGCCTCACGCCTCGGGTGTTGTGCACTCGTTATGCCTGCGCCCCAGTCGCCCCTTCCGTCCCAAGTGTCCGATCGGCGCGCAGGTAGTGCCCATATGCTTCAGAATGCCGTCAAAATTGGGCATTCTTCACATGTGGTGACCTTGGACGTACGGCCTCAACTGCTCGACGCACTCTCCGCCCTGCGCGAGCGTGTCGCCGCCGCACGCTTTCCGCTCCCCCTGGTGGGGGCGCCACGCGCGCGTGCCAACCGGGACGAGCTCCTTGCCCAGCTCGACGACTACCTGGTGCCCCGCTTGCAGGCACCCGAAGCGCCGCTGCTCGCCGTGATCGGGGGTTCCACCGGGGCGGGCAAGTCGACCCTGGTGAACTCCCTCGTGGGGCGGCGGGTCAGTGAGGCGGGGGTGCTGCGCCCGACGACCCGCACTCCCGTCCTCGTATGCCATCCGGAGGATCATCACTGGTTCGCCGACATGCGCGTACTGCCCGACCTCACGCGCGTGTGGGTGCCCCGTCCGGAGCTCTCTGGCCAGGGAGACGAGGGGGACGACGGGAGCGAGGGGGACGACGGCCGGGGCGACGACCTGCTGCCGACCGGGTCCGACGGCGAGCGCGCGCTGCGCATCGAGACCTCGCAGACCCTGCCCCGGGGGCTCGCGCTCCTGGACGCCCCCGACGTCGACTCGCTCATCTCCGACAACCGCATCCTGGCCGCCGAGCTGATCTCCGCCGCCGACGTCTGGGTCATGGTGACCACGGCGTCCCGGTACGCGGACGCCGTGCCCTGGCATCTGCTGCGTACCGCCAAGGAGTACGACGCCACCCTCGTCACCGTCCTCGACCGGGTGCCGCACCAGCTGGTGGCCGAGGTCTCGCGGCAGTACGGAGCGCTGCTCGACAAGGCGGGCCTGGGCGACGTGCCGCGCTTCACGGTGCCCGAGCTGCCCGAGTCCGCGGGCGGCGGCGGGCTGCTGCCGTCCACCGCCGTCGCGCCGCTGCGGGCCTGGCTCACCCACCGGTCCCAGGAACCGGGGGCCCGCGCACAGGCCATCGCACAGACGGCGTACGGCGTCATCCAGTCCCTCAACGTGCGGGTCCCGGAGCTCGCGGGCGCCGTCGCCATGCAGTACGCGGCCGCGCTGCGGCTCACCTCAGCGGTCGACGAGGCCTACGAGTGCGAGCACGCGCGCGTGCGGGAGCGTCTGCAGGCGGGCGCCGTCCTCGCGGGCGACGCGCTGAAGCGGTGGCGCAGCTACCCGCTGGACTGCGGCGCCGGCGAGCTTCTGGACGCCGTCGCCGAAAGCCTGGAGTCGCTGCTGCTGTGCGCGGTGACCGCAGCCGACGAGCGGATCGACGAGGCGTGGCGGCGCGAGCCAGCCGCCGCCGCGCCGGGGCTCGGCGACCGCGACCGGGACGCGGAGAGCGCCGAGCACCGTATCGGCATGGCGGTACGGCGCTGGCGGCGCGTCCTGGAGGAGTACGCCGAGGAGGAAGTCCGCGGACTCGACGGGGTCGAGAAGAACTTCCTGCCCGACCCCGAAGTGGTGGCCGCGCTGCTCGCCACGGCCCTGCTCGGCGGGGGCCGCGGGCGCTCGGCGGGCGAGACGCTCGCCGAGCGGATCGGCGCCCAGGGGGCGCTCCGGTTGCGGGACCGGGGCGGGCGCCTGCTCACCAGCTACCTGGAGAACGTCCTGGGCGCGGAGCGCGAGCGGCGCCTCGCCCCGCTCGACTCCCTGGACGTGAACCCCGAACCACAGGCCGACCTGATCGCCGCGCTGTCCGTACTGCAGAAGGAGAGGTGACCGCGGTGACTGCCGTCACTGATCACACCGAACACGAGGGCCGCCCTGAGGGCGCTTCCCAAGGCACCGGAGCCGCCGGAGCTGCCGAGGACACCGAAGCCGCGGTGGGTTCCGAAGGCGTCTGGGACGACGGGCTGATCGCGCGGCGGGGCAGCGGCACGCGCGTGGACGCGGCGCAGCGGGCCGGTGACGGAGGCGGCGCCGACGCGTATGCCCCTGCGGAGAGCCCGTCCGTGGCGCCCTCCGGTACGCCATCCGGAGCTCCCTCCGGTAACTCTTCCGGTGTTTCGACCGCGTACGAAGGGCCCCTGCGGGCCCGGCTCGACGCCCTGCGGGAACTCGTGGGGCTCTCCCGCACCCGCCTGGACAGCGCCACGCTCGCCGAGGCGGGCCGGGTCCTCGACGAGGCCGCGGCCCGGCGCAGGCTCTCCGGCCGGCACACCGTCGTCGCCATCGCGGGCGCCACGGGAAGCGGCAAATCGACGCTGTTCAACGCCCTGGCCGGGGTGACGATCTCGGAGACCGGCGTCCGCAGGCCGACCACGGCTGCCCCCATCGGCTGTAGCTGGACCGACGGCGCCGCGGGACTCCTGGACCGGCTCGGCATTCCCGGACGGCTGCGCAGGCGTCCGCTCCAGGGCCCCGACACGCGCGCGCTTGAGGGGCTCGTACTGATCGACCTGCCCGACCACGACTCGGCGGTCGGGGAGCACCGGGCGCACGTGGACCGGATCCTCGGGCTCGTCGACGCGGTCATCTGGGTCGTGGACCCCGAGAAGTACGCCGACGCCATGCTGCACGAGCGCTATCTGCGGCCCATGGCGGGGCACGCAGAGGTCACGTTCGTCGTGCTCAATCAGGTGGACCGGCTGCCGGGGGACGCCGCCGACCAGGTGCTCGACGATCTGCGGCGGCTGCTCGACGAGGACGGCATCGCGCTCGGCGAGCACGGCGAACCCGGCGCCATCGTGCTCGCCCTCTCCGCGCTGACCGGCGACGGCATCGGCGAACTCCGCGATTCGCTCGGCCAGTTCACCAAGGAGCGGGGCGCCGCCGCCCGGCGCATCTCCGCCGACCTGGACGCGGCGGCCGACGAGCTGTGGCCCGTGTACGCGGCCGGGGCCGGATCGAGCAGAAGCAGGGGGCGGATCGGGCTCAGCGAAGAAGCGCGCGAGGACTTCGCCGACCGGCTCGCGGACGCGGTGGGCGCGGCGGCTGCCGGGCAGGCCGCCGAGCGGGCCTGGCGGCGCCACGCGGGCAAGGCGTGCGGGACGCCGTGGCTGAGGCTCTGGCGCTGGTACGAGGCCCAGCGCTCGCCGCGGGGTGTCGGCTGGCCCGTGGGGGAGGCGCCGGCGGACGAGGAGGCCACGGCTCGCCAGCGCGTCGAACACGCGGTGCGCACGGTGGCCGACGAGGCTGCCTGCGGGCTGCCGCAGCCCTGGGGGCAGGCCGTGCGGGAGGCGGCGGTGCGCGGTGCGGAGGGGCTGCCCGAGGCGCTCGACCAGCTGACGCTGACGGCCGGGGTCCCGGAGGGGCGGCCTCCGCGGCCCGGCTGGTGGCCGGTCGCCGTCCTCGCCCAGGCGGCGATGACGATGCTGCAAGTCGTGGGCGGGCTGTGGCTCGTGGCGCAGATCGTCGGGATCGCCGTGCCGAATCTGGGCGTGCCGGTGCTGCTGATGCTGGCGGGCATCGTGGGCGGTCCCTGTGTGGAGTGGGCCAGCCGGATGGCGGCACGGGGCCCGGCGCGGCGCTATGGCGCGGACGCGGAACGGCGGCTGCGGGAGGCGGCTGCCGGGTGCGGGCGGGCGCGGGTCCTGGATCCGGTGGCGGCGGAGCTGCTGCGGTACCGGGAGGTTCGGGAGCAGTACGTGCGGGTGACGGGGGCGGCGGTGGGCTGAACGCCGGGTGGCCATGGCCCCATTCGGGTGAGGGAGTTTTCCACAACTGCCCGGTAGGACACAGGGCTCAGCGGGATTCTCCCGACCGGTCCACTCTGAGATCGACGCCGCGGGACCGACCGCCGCGGCAGCGGAAGCGGAGTGGACGAGGGAGGGGTTCGGCATGAACGAGACCTTGGTGACGGTGGTGGGGAACGTCGCGACGACGCCGGTGTTCCGGGAGCTGGCCTCCGGGCCGGTGGCGCGGTTCCGGCTCGCGGTGACGGCGAGGTACTACGACGCGGTGCAGAACGTCTGGGCGGACGGGCACACCAACTTCTTCACGGTGTGGGCGAGGCGTTCGCTCGGATCGAATGTGCAGGGCTCGCTGACCATCGGCGAACCGGTCATCGTGCAGGGCAGGTTGAGGGTGCGCGACGAGGAGCGCGGCGGCCAGCACTGGACGTCGGCGGACATCGACGCGATGACCATCGGCCATGATCTGTCGCGCGGGACGGCGGCTTTCCGGCGCGTGCTCAAGGCGAATTCGGCGCTGACGGAACCGGCGGCGGAGCGCGAGCCGGAGCCCGAGCCGGTGGGGTGATGGGCCATCAGGGAGTGGGTCTCCGGGCCGCCGGGGCGGGTGACCGATGTGCGGCTTATCGGCGAATGGGTGCCGTTGATTTGTCGATAAGCCCGGCTGGAAAAGGCTGTTGGCGATAACGATTCCGAGTCGGATCGGTTATCGAACGGCAGTACTGGGGACCGTTGTCTGCCGCTTCCCTAGGATGCCGGACGTAGCTCACGGGGCAGTTGGTAGTGGATGCCACGCAGGTGGCAGGTGATTTCTGCCCCTTTCAATCTGCTGGCGGGATCACCCCCCTCGAAGTGAACGGGTCCCGTCCGGAGGGGAATTCTGTGTCTTTTGCGCGTTCTGTGTTCTCTGCGTTCTCCGCGGTCTCTGCTTTCTCCGGGGGGCGTGCGTCCACTGCGCCGTCCCGGCGCAGACTGGGCGCTGCGCGCCTCGCCGTGGTGACGCTGGCGACCGGAGCCGTCGCGGCGGGCGCGATAGCCACCGCGGGTCCCGCCGCGGCGGAAGAGGCCCCGCAGAACCGGGGCGGAGCCGTCGCGACGCTGGGCGGGCTCCAGACGTACGGGCAGGCCGTGGTCCGTGACAACGGAACGAGCCAGCAGGTTCCCGCCGGGCTCTTCGAGATGTCCGTGGACGGCGGCGGCACCCTCCAGACGTACTGCATCGACATCCTCAACCCCACGCAGAAGGACGCGAAGTACCAAGAGACGGCCTGGAGCGGCACTTCGCTGAACGGCAACAAGAACGCGGGCAGGATCAGCTGGATCCTGCAGCACTCGTACCCCCAGGTGAACGACCTCGCCGCGCTGGCCCGCAAGGCGGGTGCACGGACCCTCACCGAGCAGTCGGCGGCAGCCGGCACGCAGGTGGCGATCTGGCGCTACTCGGACGGCGCCGAGGTGGAAGCGGTCGACCCGCAGGCCGAGAAGCTCGCCGACTACCTCTACAAGAACGCCCGCGGTGCGGCCGAGCCCAAGGCTTCGCTGACCCTCGACCCGCCCGCGGTCTCCGGGCACGCGGGGGAGCGGCTCGGTCCGGTCACCGTGCGGACGGACGCGGACTCCGTGTCCGTGACCCCGCCCGCCGACGCGGTGGCCGGCGGAGTGAAGGTCGTCGGCAAGGACGGCAAGCCCGTCACCTCCGCGGCCAACGGCAGCCAGCTGTTCTTCGACGTCCCCGAGGACACCCCGGACGGCTCGGCGGCGCTCTCCGTGCAGGCGTCGACCACGGTGCCGGTCGGTAGGGCCTTCACCTCCGAGACCCGGAGCCAGACGCAGATACTCGCCGGCTCCAGCGAGTCGATGGTCTCCGCGACGGCGAGCGCCACCTGGGCCGAGGAGGGTGCGATACCGACGCTGTCGGCGGAGAAGAACTGCGCCAAGAGCGGCGTGGACATCACGGCGGGCAACAAGGGCGACGAGCCGTTCTCCTTCCGCCTCATGGGGCTCAAGCACACCATCGAGGCCGGTACGTCGCGGACGGTGACGATCCCTCTGCAGGAGGACCAGCCCTACGACTTCACCGTCAACGGGCCGAACGGCTTCGAGAAGCGGTTCAAGGGCGTGCTCGACTGCAAGACCGAGGGCAGCACGATCGGCAGCAAGACGGAGCCCGTCTCCGACCCGAGCCCCGCGTCCGCTGGCGGCACCGGCATCAGCGGGGGCGACCTCGCGGAGACGGGCGGTTCCAGCGCGACGCCGATGATCGCCGCAATAGCGGTCGTCATGGTCGTGCTCGGTGCGGCGGCGATGTTCTTCCTGCGCAAGAAGAAGGACCCGGCGACCGCGGAGACGTCGACCGAGGAGTGAGGGCGCGCGCTCGTTCCGGGAGCGGGGCGGGGGTGTGCGGTGGCCCCGGCGGTCGCGGTCGGCCCGGCGGTCAGGATGACGTGGGGCGGGGCGCGTCCGCGGTGCCCGCGGTGCCCGCAGCGCTGGCGTAACGCGTGGCCAGTTCGGCGAAGGCGTTGGTCAGTTGTGGTGGACCGATGACGTGGATGCCGGTCTCGAAGTGGCCGATGGTGGCGGCGAGCCCGGTCCACGACCAGGAGCCGAGGGTGAGGCGGCAGCGGTCGGGGGCGAGTTCTTCGACGATTCCGTCCTGTACGAAGGGGGCCACGGCCTGCGCGGGGAGGTCGAGGACGACTTCGCCGCGGCAGGGCCAGTCAGTGGTGGAGCCGTCCGTCCCGCGGAACCGGCCGGTGATGAACGCGGCGACGTCGCCCCCGCCGTTGCCGCTGCGGACCCCTCCGTCTCCGCTGCCGTCTCCGCTGCCGTCCCCGCCGGGTAGGTCGCGCGGGGTGAAGCGCGGGCCGGTGGGGGTGCGGGGGTGCATCCGGTCGGCGCGGAAGACGCGCCAGTCGTCACGGTCGAGGTCCCAGGCGATCAGGTACCAGCGGCCGCGCCAGGTGACGAGGTGGTGGGGTTGTACCCGGCGGGGGCGTTCGACGGTGGCGGCGGCTTCGGGGCCGCGGCCGGAGTCCTCGCGGGCGGCGTGCTCGTGGTCGAACTGCCGGTGGTCGAGCTGCCCGTAGTCGATCTGCCGGTAGTCGAAGCGCAGTTCCTCGCGGGCGTGGATGGCGCGGCTCAGCTCGACGAGGACCTGCGGGTCGGCGGGGGAGGCGTCGCTGCCGGCCTCCGGTGCCCGGACGGCGGTGACCTGGAGCATGTCGATGCGCTGACGCAGCCGCGGCGGCATGACCTGGCGAACGGTGGCCAGGGCCCGTACGGCATCGTCACCGATCGTGCTGCTGGTGGCCGCGGACTGCAGGGCGAGAGCCAGGGCCACGGCCTGGTCGTCGTCGAACAGCAGCGGGGGCAGCTGCGAGCCGGCGTCCAGGCGGTAGCCGCCGAGGGGGCCCTTGAAGGCGCGGATCGGGTAGCCGAGATCCCGTAGCCGGTCGATGTCACGGCGCACCGTGCGCGGGGTGATGTCGAGCCGCTCGGCGAGGTCGTCACCGGACCAGTCGCGATGCGTCTGAAGCAGCGAGAGCAGTGCGAGCAGCCGTGCGGACGTCTTCTGCATGTCCACCACTCTGCCCGAAGTACAGGACACAACCTGTCCGCTACTCCTGGAAGGGTGGTTTCCAGAGCGCACCACCGAGTCGCCGCACCGTCGTACCGCCGATCCACGGCACGTACCCCAGCACCGCACGAGCAGCAGGAGAGAGCCATGCCCATCAAGACCACCACCCACCTGAACTTCCGGGGCGACGCGCGGGCGGCCCTTGACCACTACCAGTCCGTCTTCGGCGGTCGCGTCGCCGCCGTCACGTACAAGGACATGGGCAACGTGCAGAACGAGAACGAGGCGGACTGGGTGGTGTGGGGCGAGGTCGTGGGTGACGACGGCTTTCACGTCATGGCCTACGACGTGCCCTCTCACCTGCCCTGGAGCCAGGGCAGCAACCCGTTCTTCGTCTCGGTGCGCGGTGACGACACGGAGGAGATCAGCGCCCTGTGGCAGAAACTGGCGGAGGGCTCGACAGTGGTACAGCCCCTGGAGCCGTCGCAGTGGGCACCGCTGTACGGCATGCTCACCGACCGCTTCGGCGTGACGTGGGTCCTGGACGTGACGGCCCCGTACAACGGCTGACCCGACCCTGCCCCCAACGGCTGACCCGACCCTGCCCCGGTCCTGCCCGGCCCCTGCCCGGCCCACGAGCGAACGGCGACCCTGAAGCAATCCCATGACTCCCCCCAGGCACAACCCCACCCTCAGCCCCCGCGCCCTCAACCGAGCCACGCTGGCCCGCCAGCACCTGCTCGACCGCACCACCACATCGGTTCCGGAAGCGGTGGCGCACCTCGCGGGCATGCAGGCCCAGGAACCCCAAGAGCCCTTCATCGGCCTGTGGTCGAGGCTGCACGCCTTCACGCCCGACCAGCTCGACCAGGCGCTGACGGACCGGCAGGTCGTACGCACCCACCTGATGCGCCGCACCGTCCACCTGGTCACCGGCGAAGACGCGCTCGCCTGGCGCGCCCGCCACGACAACATGCTGCGCCAACGGGGGCAGGCCGCCTACCGGCGCGAACTCACCGGCATCGACCTCGACGAACTCGCCGCGGCGGGCCGAGCGGTCATGGCCGACCACCGGCCGCGCACCATGACCGAGCTGGTCCAGGCGGTCCGTGACCGCTGGCCGGACCCGCCGCGCCGCGCCCTCGGTGAACTCCTCGTGGCCGCCCTCATCCCGATGGCACAGCTTCCGCCGCGCGGTCTGTGGCAGCAGAAGGCAGGCGTACGGAACCTGCCCCTGGCCACCTGGCTCGGACGAACCGTCCCACCGCTACCCGAAGCCACCGCGCAGCCCGAAGCCACCCAGCAGCCCAAAGCCACCCAGCAACCCGAAGCCGAGGACCCGGTAGGCCGGCAACTGGTACGCCGCTACCTCGCCGCCTACGGCCCCGCCGCCACCGCGGACATCCGGGCCTGGAGCGGCCTGGCCGGTCTGCCCGCGGCGGTCAAGGCCATGCGGGACGAGCTGATCACCTTCCACGACGAACGCGGCCGCACCCTCTTCGACCTGCCCGACGCACCACGCCCGGCCCCGGACACCCCGGCCCCCGTCCGTTTCCTCCCGGCCTTCGACAACGCGATCCTCGGCTTCCACGACCGCAGCCGCATCATCGACGACGCCCACCTGGGCCTGTCCGTCGCGGGCCAGCGCGCGGTACTGGTCGACGGCCGCGTAGCCGCCACCTGGACGACAGACGCCCGCCAACTCCACATCACACCCCTGCGCCCCCTCACCTCCCCGGAGCGGAAAACCATCACGGCAGAGGCCCACACCCTGACCGCTTTCCTGGACCAGGACATCACCCGAGTCCAGATCAACGACGGTCAGTGACGGATCAATCACCGTAATGAGCAAGGAACGTCCAGGTCACGGGCCCCCGGCCATACTGGTTTCCTCCGGCGGGTAGCCGTCAGGCAAGATGGGGTGTATCTGCCCACTCACTGATTGCCGGACGGTTTCTCTTGGCTGAGTACATCTACACCATGCGCAAGACGCGCAAGGCGCACGGCGACAAGGTGATTCTTGATGACGTCACCCTGAGCTTCCTGCCTGGCGCCAAGATCGGTGTCGTGGGCCCCAACGGCGCCGGTAAGTCCACGGTGCTGAAGATCATGGCCGGTCTCGAGCAGCCGTCGAACGGCGACGCGTTCCTCTCTCCCGGGTTCAGCGTCGGCATCCTCATGCAGGAGCCGCAGCTCGACGAGTCGAAGACCGTCCTTGAGAACGTCCAGGACGGCGCCGCCGAGACCATGGGCAAGCTCAAGCGCTTCAACGAGGTCGCGGAGCTCATGGCGACGGACTACTCCGACGCGCTCATGGACGAGATGGGCAAGCTCCAGGAGGACCTGGACCACGCCAACGCGTGGGACCTCGACGCCCAGCTCGAGCAGGCCATGGACGCCCTCGGCTGCCCGCCCGGCGACTGGCCCGTCACCACCCTCTCCGGTGGTGAGAAGCGCCGCGTCGCGCTCTGCAAGCTCCTCATCGAGGCGCCCGACCTGCTGCTCCTCGACGAGCCCACCAACCACCTCGACGCCGAGTCGGTGAACTGGCTGGAGCAGCACCTCTCCCAGTACTCCGGCGCAGTCGTCGCGGTCACCCACGACCGTTACTTCCTGGACAACGTCGCGCAGTGGATCCTTGAGCTCGACCGCGGCCGCGCCCACCCCTACGAGGGCAACTACTCCACGTACCTGGAGAAGAAGCAGACCCGCCTCAAGGTCGAGGGCCGCAAGGACGAGAAGCGCGCCAAGCGGCTTAAGGAAGAGCTTGAGTGGGTGCGGTCCAACGCCAAGGGGCGTCAGGCCAAGTCCAAGGCGCGTCTTGCCCGTTACGAGGAAATGGCCGCCGAGGCGGACAAGATGCGGAAGCTGGACTTCGAGGAGATCCAGATCCCGCCGGGCCCGCGACTCGGTTCGATCGTCGTCGAGGTCGAGAACCTCTCCAAGGCCTTCGGCGACAAGGTGCTCGTCGACGACCTCAGCTTCTCGCTGCCGCGCAACGGCATCGTCGGCATCATCGGTCCGAACGGCGCGGGCAAGACCACGCTGTTCAAGATGATCCAGGGCCTCGAAGAGCCGGACTCCGGCAGCATCAAGATCGGTGACACGGTCAAGATCAGCTACGTCGACCAGGGCCGCGCCAACATCGACCCGAAGAAGACGCTGTGGGCCGTCGTCTCCGACGAGCTCGACTACATCAATGTCGGCCAGGTCGAGATGCCCTCGCGGGCTTACGTCTCCGCCTTCGGCTTCAAGGGCCCGGACCAGCAGAAGCCGGCCGGTGTGCTCTCCGGTGGTGAGCGCAACCGCCTCAACCTGGCGCTGACCCTCAAGGAGGGCGGAAACCTCCTCCTCCTCGACGAACCGACGAACGACCTCGACGTCGAGACCCTGTCCTCGCTCGAGAACGCGCTCCTTGAGTTCCCCGGTGCCGCCGTCGTGATCTCCCACGACCGGTGGTTCCTGGACCGAGTGGCCACGCACATCCTCGCCTACGAGGGTGACTCGTCGTGGTACTGGTTCGAGGGCAACTTCGAGTCGTACGAGAAGAACAAGGTCGAGCGTCTGGGTGCGGACGCGACCCGTCCGCACCGCGCCACCTACAAGAAGCTCACCCGGGGCTGAGACTGACATGAGTCGGCATATCTACAGTTGCCCCCTCCGGTGGTCGGACATGGATGCCTTCGGGCACGTCAACAACGCCGTCTTCCTGCGGTACTTGGAAGAGGCGCGGATCGACTTCATGTTCCGGCTCGCACCGGGGGACGGCAGCCCGTCGTTCTCGGGCGGATCCGTCGTGGCCCGTCACGAGATCGACTACGTACGGCCGTTGGTCCACCGGCACTCGCCGGTGACCATCGAGTCGTGGGTGACGAAGATAGGCGCTGCCTCGCTCACCATCTCGTACGAGGTCAAGGACCCCGAGCAGGTCTACGTGCGGGCCTCGACGATCGTGGTCCCGTTCAACCTGGAGGCACAGCGGCCGCGGCGGATCACCGCCGAGGAGAAGGCCGTGCTTCTGACGTTCATGGACGACTACGGCGACGACGGCGAAGTCACCGGAGGTTCGGAGGCGCTCGTCGCATGACGGCGCAGCTGCACTTCGCCGACGCGGGGGAGGCGGGCGATCTCGCCGCCTTCCTGGCCCGCCTCGTCCACTACGACAAGGCTGCCGCGGTCCGGTTGCAGGCGGCGGGCGACACGCTCGCCGTCTTCGGCCGGCCGCCGTCGTTCGAAGTGCTCGCCATCCGTACGGCCCGGCTCGCGAAGCCGTATGAGTACGGGCTCGACTCTTCGCTCGACGTGACCGTCTCTGCCGGTGAACTCCTTGAATCCGTGGGGGAGTCGGCGGAGTCCGTGGAGGCCGCCGGTCTGGCCTTCGTGCCGCAGGCCGTCACCGGGCCGCCGTGGGCCGGGGTCCTTCCTCCGCGGGGCGGCTGGCAGCCGCAGAGCGGGCTTCCGCCGGTGGACTCGGTGCGGGCGCTCGTGGCGGCCGCGGTCGCCGAATTCAAGGCACGGGTCGAGGAGTTGCCGCAGGAGCGGCGGATCCGGGCCGAGCTCGACCAGCTGGGCCGGGAGATCTGGTCGCGGACCGTCGCGGACACGGGGCTTCCCGTGCGGGCCGCGCATGCCGCGCAGGCCCTCGGATTCCTGCGGGGCGACTCGCTGGACCTGCTATCGTCCGGGGCGTGGCTGCGGCTGCGCACGAATTACGGGTCGATCGCCGTGCGCCGCGCGGGCGTCGCAGGGCTTACCGTCACCCCTGCTTAGGGGCGACTACGCAGGTACGCAAATGCAGCAGGCCCAGAGCGGGGCGGGCCCCCCGGGGGGGGGGCGGGG